>JBEBIR010000596.1:0-2758 GCA_040080315.1 Gemmatimonas sp. | reverse complement strand
CTCACGACGCAGCAATGCGCGATTGCCCTCGTATCCCGGCAGTGGCGCACCCGTGAAGTTGTCGGTGCCGCGATATCGCAGGTCCACCACGATCGAACTATCCAAGGTGCGCAAATCAGTGAGCAGCGTGTCCGCATCGGCCGTCGTTCCCGTGGGCACATCCTGCGCCGTGCTGATGGTGCTGTCGCGGGTGGTCGGCAACGCGGTCTGCGGTGTGTCCTGCCTCGACCAGATGAACCAGACAGCGACGCCGATGATGCCAATCGCTTCCGCGATCACCCACCATGAAAACCAGGGGAACGGTCGCCGCGGCGCATTGCCTGATGGAGTGGTCATCGCATGGTATCCGGTGGGGTGTTCATGGCAGGTGAGGCAATTGCTTGTACTTCAAACCGCGCGCTCAGAAACTCCGCCGCACGCCATTCACCGTAGTACCACGGATTCCAGGGCAGCAGCCCGGAGGTGAACCCCACGTGCCCGCCCCGTTCCACAAACTCGATCGTGATCGCGCTGTTGCCGAGGGCAATCGCCGTCACGCGATCCAGGACATCGGCGGGGAGAAACGGATCATCGACGGCACTGAGCAGCAATGTGGGTCGACGAATCGCCGATAAGAACGGCAGCGAGCTGGCCCGCGCGTAGTAGTCGGCCGCATCGTGAAAGCCATGCAACGGCGCAGTGAAGTGATCATCGAACTCCCACAGCGTCCGCGCCCGTCGCACCGATGTCAACGCCGCCAGCTCCTTGTGACGCGCAATCTTCGACAGCGCTTTTGGCACGAGCGATCGCAAGAACAGGCGCTCGTAGAGCGCGCCGAAGCCGCGGCCAATGTGACGCGATGCGCGCGCCAGATCGAACGGCACCGACATACCCACCGCCCCCTTCACGGCGTCGGGAAGGGGGCTGCCGCGCTCACCGAGCAGCTTGCATAACACATTGCCGCCCAGCGAAACGCCCATGAGTCCCAATGGCGCATCCGGGAACTCAGCAGCAAGTCGTTCGATGACAAACCGTGCGTCGGTCGTTTCTCCCGAGTGGTAGCTGCGCGGTAACCGGTTCGGTTCGGAACCACAGGTGCGAAATAGCAGGAGGTCGGCCGCCCACCCACGCGATCTGGCCTCGCGAAACATGGCGCGCGCATAGTGCGAATGTGCGCCGCCTTCCAAACCATGCAGCAGGAGCAGGCGCGGTGATTCAGGCGACGGCCCGTCGAGCCGGACAAGTTCGATGAAATCGCCGTCTGGTGTGTCCCATCGCACCATGCGACGCACGATCGGCGGCTCCCGACGTCCCGTGCGACCCCAGAGTGTGGCGCTGTGTGGATCGGGGAGCCACCAGGCGGGGCGATAGGTGCGGGGCACTAGATACCGAAAGACGGGAGACGGGAGACGGGAGACGGGAGACGGCGCTAATGTTCGCGTCAATCCCTCACCTATCGAACTTAGCCTCTCGTACTGATGCTCCCCAGCGTGGCCGTGTCCGTCTGCCCCGACAGTGCCGAACTGACCATCACCATTCTGGGGTTGGCCGTGCTCATGGCGCTGGTCGCTGGCATGGTGGGTCATGGCGTGCTGCGACCGCTGCTTGAGGCACGCGGCATCGCTCCGTGGCGGCTGCGCGACTCTCTGGGATCGATGCCGCTGGTATTGCTGGGCAGTGCGCTTGTAGGCGGGACCGCCGCCGCCTTCGCCGTCTGGGGCGTGACCGGCTGCGACGTTGCCGGTTGGGTGGTCATGATAACGAGCGCCAAGATGATTGCTGGCGTGGTGATGATGCGGCTGGGGCTGTTGGCCCTGCGAAAGCTGGTGTAGCCTCTCCCGTCTCCCGTCTCCGCGTCTCCGCGTCTCCGCGTCTCCCGTCTCCCGTCTCCCGTCTCCCATGATGCGCCTGGCGCGAAATCTGACCTTTCAGGTCCTCGTTGCGGTCACGCTGGGCGTCGCGCTCGGCGTGATCAATCCCGATTTCGCGAAGTCGCTCAAGCCCATTGGCGATACGTTCGTGAATCTCGTGAAGATGGTGATCACGCCGATCATCTTCCTCACGATCGTGCATGGCATCGCCTCGATGGCCGATCTGCGCAAACTGGGTCGCGTGGGTGGCAAGGCCCTGTTGTACTTCGAACTGGTCTCGACACTCGCGCTGGCCATCGGCCTGGTCATCGTCAACGTCACCAAACCGGGCGCGGGACTCGACATTTCGACACTCGCGACCGGTGATGTGTCCAAGTACACGGCCACCGGCGCGCAACAGAGCACACTCGAGTTTCTGCTGCACATCGTGCCCAGCAACGTCGTGGCCGCATTTGCGGCGGGTGATCTGCTGCCGGTGGTGTTTTTCTCCGTCCTGTTCGGCATCGCGCTCACGGCCGTCGGCGAAGCCGGTCGCGACATCGCCGATCTGCTCGTGCGCTTTCAGGCCGTGTTCTTCCGGATCGTCGGCATCGTCATGAAGGTCGCGCCCATTGGTGCGTTCGGCGCGATGGCCTACACCGTTGGTGCGTTCGGACTCAAGACGCTACTGCCGCTTGGCCGTCTGATGCTTGATGTGTATCTCACCATGGCCGTGTTCATCTTCGTCGTGCTCGGCCTCATCTGTCGCGCGTTCGGTTTCCGCATTCTGCCATTCCTGCGGTTCATTCGCGAAGAAATTCTGCTGGTGTTGGGCACATCCAGTTCGGAGGCCGCGCTGCCGCGCATGCTCGAGAAACTGGAGCGCTATGGATGCGCGAAGCCGGTGGTCGGGTTGGTGATCCCCACCG
>JBEBIR010000595.1:0-2767 GCA_040080315.1 Gemmatimonas sp. | reverse complement strand
CGAGCTCCCTCGTCGCACGAAAGAGCTTCGCCCCGCACTGTGTGTCGTACACCGGAAGTGAAAGCACGAGCGACGTGGCGGTGGCGAAGACCCGACCCAAATAGTGACGAAGGGCCCGCCGCTCGATGGAGCGGCCCATCAGTCGAACGCGCGAACCAAAGACCCACTCTATATCCGGGCGACGTCGCAGCACGTCCAGCAGTTCGCGCACTGCGTCGAGTGGTGTGGACAGGTCTGCATCCCAGAACCCAACAACCGCCGCTCTGTCGGCCAGCGCCTTGCGCATTCCCTCTCGCACCGCCGCGGCCTTTCCCAGATTCACCGGCTGTACGAGCACCGATGCACGCGTCGCGAACGGACGAACGAGTGGCTCGAGCATCTCGCGCGTGCCGTCGGTACTGCCGTCATCGACGAATATCACTGACACCAGTGGTTCTTCAGCCAGAAAGGCGCGAAAGGCTTCCGTGTTGAGTCGGTGGGCCTCGTTGTAACACGGGACCACCAAGGTGAGCGCGACATCCACGGCAGGGGCCATGTGGGATCTGTGGGGATCGATGCGAGTGGAGAACAAGCGTGCGGGTCATCTTACTTGATGTTTCGTCGACGCGGGGACAGCATGCCCCATGCCCAACATACGAGAATCCTTGGCGAAGCTCGCGACGCGTTTCAGCGCCGACTGGACTGTCGGGCGACCGCAGGGCCAACGACGATCCTTGACGATTGCCTTGCTCGTCGGGCTGGTCACCGGTCTTGCCACGTGGGCGTTCCTGAGCCGCCCTGACGCGCCATCAGACTTCTTTCACTACTGGTCCGCAACGCGAACGCTGCTTGCCGGAGGCGACCCGTACGCCGTCATCGCGCAGGGGCCAGCCAATTTCTGGCAAGATAAGACGCTGTATCCGCTGCCGACCTTGCTGCTGCTCACGCCCTTTGCGCTGCTCCCGCTCGCGGCTTCCGGCGCCGCGTTCATCGGGATCTCGTCGGGACTCGCCGCGTGGGGATTGGCGCGCACGGGTGCCGATCGCTTGCCGCTATTTCTGTCCGCGCCATTTCTTCTCAGCCTGTCCCTCGGGCAGTGGTCGCCATTCCTGGTGGCTGCCGCCCTGATACCGGCACTCGGCGTCATCGTGTCAGCGAAGCCGACGCTGGGCTTCGCGGCATTCGTCGCCCGGCCCGCGTGGGCAACCGTTATCGCGGTCACGGCGCTGCTGGTGATCAGTCTGATGATCATGCCCACCTGGCCGGCCAAGTGGCTGGCCAACGTCTCGAATCGCGAGGAAAAGTTTCTGCCGATTCTCCGTCCTGGCGGATTCCTGCTGGCGGTGTCCCTGCTGAGTTGGCGACGACCAGAGGGGAGGTTGTTCGCGGTGATGAGCATCGTGCCGCAGAATCTCTTTTTCTATGATCAACTGTTGTTGTGGTTGGTGCCGCGAACACTCAAACAGTCTTTGGTGCTGTCGCTCTGGAGCTTCGTGGTGTTCATGGTCTGGTGGCGAGTCGTGGCGCGGGGCGACATCGACTACATGCGACAGGCGGTGCCGTATTCGTACTCACTGTATTTTGCGGCGCTGGGAATTCTGCTCTGGAACTGGTGGCGTGATCGTCGCGCATCGGGTGTCGTGTGACGATGGTGGTTCGCTGGCGCGCGTTCTGGGATGTGCTCACGCGCGACGACGTTGCGTCGCCCGACGCCAAGGTCGTCGCGCTCCGCCATCGGGTGTGGACGGCCATCGCCATCGGCGTGGTCAGCGGCTTGTTCTGCTGGCTGTGCTCACTGCGTCCGGGCTCGGTGGCGGACTACTCATACGTCCATTCAGCCGCACGCTTGTTTCTTGACGGACAGAATCCGTATCTCGTGATGGGAACGAGTGCCGAAGCGCTGGCTCAGGAAACCACGCTGTACTATCCGTTCACCGCGGTGCTGGCCGCCATTCCCCTGGCACGCCTACCGCTGGGCGTGGCGTCAGCGATCTTCTTCGGAATCTCCGCCGCGCTGCTGGCGTTCTTCATCACGCGCGACGGGTTGTGGCGTGTCCATGTGTTCGCCAGTTCGTCGTTCGTGCTGGCGGCGCTACTCGCGCAGTTCTCGCCGCTCGTCATGCTGATGGCGTTTACGCCCGCGGCCGGCGCGCTGGCGGCACTCAAGCCCAACATCGGCCTGGCGCTGTTCGTGCGACGGCCAAGCGTGCGAGCGGCACTGGGTGCGGCGGCGCTGGTGGGGGTGAGTCTGCTGATCTTTCCAACGTGGCCAATACACTGGCTTGAGGTGTTACGCGCCGATGTGTCAGCGACTCGTGTGCACGTCATGCCGGTCCGCGCGTTTGGTGGGTTCCTGCTGCTGCTCTCGGTGGTGGCGTGGCGGCGACCGTCTGGGCGCTTGTTGCTGGCCATGAGTTGTGTGCCACAACTCCTGTTCTTCTACGAGGCGCTGCCGCTCTGGCTCATTCCGCGCACACGTCAACAATCAATCTTTCTGACCGCATGCAGTCAGGCGGCGGCACTCACGTGGTACGCTTTTCTGCGCGACGGACAATCCATTGTGCGCGCCGCGGCACCATCCGTCATCTGGTTGATCTACATGCCGGCGCTGGGGCTGGTGTTGTGGCAGTGGCGTCAGGACCGATTGTTGGCCGCCACAAGTGGGACACGCCATGGTGTCAATGGAAATGGCTGAGGTAGCGCCGACGGTGCGCGTGCGGATCGTCATCGCTGTGGCGATTGCGCTCTGCAGTGGTCTGATCGTCGCGCTCGACTATGCGTACTCGCC
>JBEBIR010000059.1:0-12023 GCA_040080315.1 Gemmatimonas sp. | reverse complement strand
CGATGCCAACGTGAATGGGCAGGCGCCCGTCACGCGGAGGCGCGATGGGCGCCGTCAGCGAGATCATGAGGTACCGCGTACTCCGCGCGGTTGCGCGCAACAGCGTACGGTCGGTACGCAGGGACATTTTCATGCTGCTCCTCCGCCAAGGGTTGGACCGGGCGACACCCGCGCCTTCGGTCCTGCGGAGATTACCGGGAGGGTCCGACAGTCACCCTCAGTCCCCTGCCATTGCCCTCAATTGCGTTGCGATCACCGCGCGCATCTCCGGCGGCCCGACCACTTCGGCCTCCGGTCCGTACTGCAGCACATGACGCACTGCCCACGATTCGTCCGCCACGGGATGCTCGAGCGTCAGACTTCCGTCCGCCGCCAACGTCGCACCCTCCCGCTCGGCCACCCAGCGCGCAATGCGCGGCGAGTAGCGAACGGTCATGCGTCGCGTCGTGTCCGATGCGAATGCGCGCCCCTTCTCCATCACCCGTTTCACGACCGACGTGTCAGGCTCGAACGATTCGTCAAGTACATTCACGGCTTCAATGCGGTCCAGTCGGTAGTGCCGCAGTGCTCCATCGTCACCCACGCTGATCACGTACCACATGTGTTCGGAGTATACCATGGCATACGGACGCACCCGTCGCTCGACACTCGTGGCGGCACCGCCAGCGCGATAGCGAATCTGGACTACCTGGCGACCCTGCACCGCGGCGCGCAGCAGAGACTGGTATTCGGCGCTGCCCACGTCAGCAAGGGACGCGTGCGTCAGATTGCCGTGGTCGTCATTCATGGGCAACTGCGTGATCGTGTCGCGCAGGCGTGCCAGGGCGCGATCAATCGCCGCGTGATCGGCCGGCGTGCGTTCCAGACGCAACATCGTCAGGCCCAGTTCCAGCGCACACAGCTCCGGCATCGTAAGACGCATGGGTCGATGGAAATGACTTGCGACCATACTCACCGTCGTGTCTCCGACCAGAATCTGCACGCTCTCCAGATGCCCTGGCACGTCGAAACGATCCGTGATGGACTCGAAGTCCTTGATGATCTGTCGGCGATTCGTGCCAGCGAGCGCGGCCACTTCCTCGAGGTCGTGATCCTTGTCATCCGCGAAGCGCGGAATGACGGCCAGAATCCGGTGCAGTTGCGCCGCAGCGGTATCAGCCATGCGCCACGTACCTCTCTCGTGTTTCGCGCACGAGCTGCGTGTACTCGCGCACCAGTTCGTCGGGCGACACGGGCGTCGCGTCGCCGGCAAACGACAACAGCCAGCGGGCGAAACTGTCCATGCGACGCACATCAAAGCGGCGGAACGACGGCCCCGCGGTGTCTGGCGTACCCAACGCCGATGCCGCGACGGCGGCGCCTGAAGTTGCGCGAAACTCCACGACGGCTTCCAGCGAATCCAGATCGCCCAGATCCCATGCTCGTCTCGAACGCGCATGCTCGCGCAGGGAGAAGTCGACCGGGATCTCGTAGTCGTGCTTCGCACCCGTCGGCTTCAAGACCGTCACGTCACCCATACGGCTCACGCGGAAGTTGCGCAGCGCATCCTTGTCGACATCACGCGCCACCAGATACCAGTACCCGCTCACATAGAACAGACCGTAGGGCTCAATGGTTCGCAATGACGCGCTGTCGGCACCCATCCCGTGATACTCGCAGCGGACGCGCTTGCGATCGAAGAGGGCGTCGCCGAGTGTGGCGAGGGTGTGTGTGTTGGCGCGTGTGGGTGGTGGCAGGAGAATGTCGCCGTCATACCGCGAGTCAGCGCGCGCGTCGGTCGCGCCAACCGGCAAATCAAACGCCAGCTTTCGCATGGCGCTGCGTGCATGGTCGGCCAGCGTCGGATCACCAACCTGCAGCGCGCGCGCTGCCGCTTCGCCAATCAATTGCAGCTCGTCTGGCTCGAATGTGAGCGACGCCAGCGAGCCATAGCCGTACTTGGTCACCTTGGTGGGCTCCACCACACCGCGCGCACTCACAAGGCACAAGTACGGGAGATAGAACTCGCGCGCCCGCAGTGTGTACGCCGATGCCTCATCGCCAATGTCGCCTACCGATTCAATCGGAACGCCCTGTTCGCGCAGCTCGTCCTTGTCGCGCTCAAACATGCGCTTGACCGTGTCCGACGCGGCACCGGCTTCAACACTGCCGTCGGCCATGTAAGCGGGCACTCGGCGCGCCAGCTCGAGAAACGTGAGCGGCGACCGGTGTTTTAGCAGCACGGCCAGCAGATCGATCCATCGCTGGAGTTTGGAGGAGGGCATGGCGGACGATAGCACCAGGGACTGTCATTCGCTGCACTGTTGCGTGACATGGGTGCGCACGGCTGACTGTCAGACCCTTTCCGCAGGTTGCAATCACGGCGCGACTGGTCGCCGCGAATGCAATTCAAACGGAGGCGAGTCTCGTGAAGCGAATCATCCTTGCGGCGACAGTGTTGTGTGTGACTTCGGCGTGCGGTGGTGGTGGGGATAGCAACGGCGACGGGGGCACAACGTCACCACCAGCGGCGGTGACCAGCGTAGACGTAACGCTGGGGGCACCACAACTGTTCCCCGGCGGATCCACGACGGCGACCGCAGCACTCCGTAGCGCGACAGGTGCGGCCCTTTCGGGTCGGTCGATCGTCTGGAGTTCTTCCGCCAGCAGCGTGGCGACGGTGGATGGGAGTGGCGTGATAACAGCCATCGCTCAGGGCACCACGGCGATTGTGGCGACGAGTGAGGGGAGAACGGGATCGGCATTGCTCACGGTTGCGCCGCCACCGGTCGCCTCTATCGGGGTGACCTTGAGTGCTCCGCAACTGTTTCCGGGCGGTGCCACATCGGCTGCAGCAGAACTGCGGAGCGCTAGTGGCACCATATTGTCCGGTCGAGCAGTCGCGTGGAGTTCGTCCGCGACTACCGTTGCGATCGTCGATGGGACGGGCGCGATTACTGCTATCGCCGAGGGTACAGCCACGATCATTGCGACGAGCGAAGGCAAGACTGGGTCTGCAGTGCTCATCGTCGCACCGACGCCGGTCGCCACGGTCAATGTCGCGTTGGCGTCCCAGCAGATCTTCCCCGGCGGCTCCACCGCAGCGGTCGCCGAGCTACGGAGCGCAGCAGGTGCGGTTCTCTCCGGAAGATCCATTGCATGGAGTTCGTCGGCCACCGGTATCGCCACCGTAGACGCGGGCGGTAACGTGACCGCCATCGCGCAAGGCACCACCAGCATCTCCGCGACCAGCGAAGGCAAGAGCGGCTCGGCCGTGCTCACCGTCGCCCCACCGCCCGTGTCAACGGTAACCGTGACCCTGGCCCAGACGTCGGTGCGCAGTGGCACGCCCACCGTTGCCAGCGCCGTGCTTCGTGACGATCGCGGGAATGTGCTTGCTGGACGCGCAATTGCCTGGAGTTCGTCGGCAACCAGCGTCGCAACTGTCGACGCCGGCGGTACCGTGCTCACCGTGTCACCGGGAACCGTCGTGATCACGGCGCTCAGTGAAGGGCGAACTGGTGCCGCCACACTCACGGTGACGCCTCCACCTGTCACGTCAGTTGTCGTCAGCGGCAGCACGCGCGCCAAGGTGGGCGATTCCTACACGTATATCGCCACCGCACGCATCGCTGATGGTTCGATTGTCGTTCGGCCCGTTAGCTGGAGCATTCGAGAGACCACGCGGGGTGTGATGACGCCACAGGGTGTACTCACGCCGTCATTACCGGGACTGATCACGCTGCAGGCAACGATCGATGGCATCGTGTGGGAGGCCACAACCACGGGCTACGACTGGGAAGTGCTGTCCAGCGGTGGCACGCAGTTCGTTATGCTCGAAGCTGACAATCTGATCACCAACAAGTTCGGCACGTCCGAGTACCCGCGTCTCATCGTCAGTTGCGGAGCGTCAGGATACTTCTTTGTGTGGGTACGCTTTGACCACTTCGTGACGGCCAGCGGCGGCGTTGCGATGTCCTACGACGGCGGCTCGCCATTCTCACAGACATGGGACGAGCTCTCGCCGACGTACAACACGCTTTGGAAGCCCGGCAACAACGGCACCGTGAAGGCGTTCGCATTGCAGCTCGCGTCGATACGCGTCTTTGGTTTCGCGTTCACTGAGTTCCAGGGCTCGGCTAAGGCGATGCTCTTTCGGGTAACCGGCCTGGCCCCGCTGCTGCCGCCGTTGATGACGCTCTGTCCTAGCAACGCCGTGATCGCGTCCGCCGCTGACGTAATGCAATCGATCTCGGCACTGCACGCGCCCATCGTAACGTCAAGCGAGCTGCGTGCCGACCGCATGCGTCGCGCAATCACGGCTCCGGATCGACGCGTCGCACCATCCATGCAGACGCTGAACTCCGTGCGCGCCCCAGAATCCCAACCGGCGCGTCGCAGGCCATAGTCGCGCGCACCTGAACGTTTGGCTTCCTGAATACTGTTCACTGGCAACTCGGCCCGATGCATCCGAGTTGCCGGTGCGCATTTCGCGGTGGAAGTTTGTCCACGACCTGAGGCGAGGGGAGGCTACGTGCGAAGGCGTGGTGTCGTGGTCAACCATTGTTCACACCACGCGCCTACCCGTTCGGCGCGATCGAGCAGCGCGCGCGCTTCCTTGAGTTCGGCGACGTAGCCCTGATACTCAAATCGATCCTTCTCGGCGATGACACGCTGAATGTCTTTCGACGTCTTGTCGCTCAAGCGGTTTCCCAGCACGTCGCGAAGCAACGTCAGCGTCGCCGCGTGGTCGGCGCTGGTTGAGCGCTTTCCGCCGGAATGTACGGCAACCGCGTCGGCGAAGGTGATCACGCCGTGCACGGCGAGGATGGCCAGGGCGCTCGCATGACGCGCGTCGCCGGTCTCGTTGATGGCTCGCGCGGCGTGCAGCAGTCGTCGGCCAACCTCGGCGTAGCTGTCTGCGCGAGCGGGATCGGTGCGCTTTGCGCGGTCCGTTCGCGCCATCATCGGAGCAGGTCGCCGAGCGGCGGACCCATGAGCGTCACCGCATCGCGCGCCAGCTCAGGCCACGGTGCAGAGCCAGCCTCCCAGCCGCGCTTCGCCTCGCGAATCGTGTACGCAATTGGTGCCACCGTCACGCCGTAGCGGGAGTGCAGATCTTTGGCGCCCGCCAGAGTGCGATCGAGGAGCACCCCCCGATGACTGTCGTCGCGCGCCACGAGCAGAATGTCGAGATCGCTGTCCAGTGTTTCTTCAGCACGAGCCACGCTGCCAAACAAGTACAGTCCGAGCGGTGGGTGCTTGTCGCCGGCGGCAGCGGCAGCAATCGCGGTTCGCATATTTCGCGCGAGTTCCGCTTCGGCGCTGAACAGGGCAATCAACGTGGGTGCGAGGATGTGCTGCGGGTTGAGATCGGTCAGGTGATCGCGGCCACCGGCAAGCTTGGTGGCGACTCCCATCGCGTACAGGTCGGCGAGCGCGGCCTGCGCGCTTCGCAGCGTGACGTCCGCGCGGCGTGCCAGTTCACGCTGTGACAGGGGCGCTCCACGCGCTGTGAGCACACGCAGAATGTCGACTTTGGCGCGCGTGCCGAGGATCGTGCCCAGCGGCTGATGCAGTGGGGGTGGGGCCGGAGATTTTGGCATCCTATAAAGTAGTCATATGACTACTTTATAGTCAACTGAAAGAAGGTGCTCCGTGAGGGCTCGGGCGAGAGCGGGGCAGCTACTGGCGGCCCAGCCACGAGCGAACCAGGCGCGCTGTGCACACCCGCGCCTCACAACGAACTCGGACGCTATCCCCTCGCGCCTTGAACACTTCAAAGCCATTCCTGCTGGGCAAGAAGTAGCTGGCACCCATCACGACCGACACCGAACTGTCCCGCAGCATCTCCAAATCCGCGATATGGTAGGTGTCGCGTACCGTACTGCCGTAGAGATCCACCGGACGCACAATGGGCACGCCGCGCTCGCGGAGTTGTCTCGTTACCAGTGGCGAGAGCGGCATGGTGTGCCGATCAAGGCGCGATGTGACCGACAGTACGGCTGGACGACCAGGCGCTGCCGGTTGCGTCATGACGGTGCGCCACGCAGCGAGCACCACGGCTGCCGTATCAAAGCGAGCGGGTGTGCGAGCGGCCAGCGGGTTGATGCGCGGACAATCCGTCAACTGCATTGCGCGCACTACGCGCACGCTGTCCACTGTGAACCCATAGGATGCCAAGCCCCAGGTGCCGTACTGACCCGGGCCGGCGAGCATGCCGCGCCATTCTACATACAACGGCGTCTCGCCTTGCGAGTTCGGCATCACACCCACGTGATCGAGCAAGTTGGTGACATTGGCTATCGACGCAGAAACCGCAACCGCGCCAGGCACAAACGAGCGCGCGAGTACTTCGCGCACCGGCAGCGGCACTTCATCGCAAAATGAAAACGTGCTGCCTTCCCAGTGGTGCACGTAGATACCGCGAAAACTGCCCCACAATGTGCTGAAGGGTGGCTCTCGGCACGCGTTGGGTTGGAACACGAAATTGTGCACACGACGTTCGCCGGCCTTGAGGACCAGTGTCGGTGATTCGACGACGTGTCCCAGTGTCGTGGCCGTGAAGCAACGGAGTTCCAGCGAGAGACGTCCGGCCGGAACATCAACGCTGTACCGACCGGTCGAATCAATGCGCATGCGGCCGAGGCAGCCGATGCAGTGGACGGTGACGGTGGCGCCTCGCGCGGGTGCACCGGTGCTGAGAGTCACGCGGCCTTCCAAATGCGCGGACGCGACGGCTGGGCGTTGCGTCGGCCGCTGCTCGGGAAACCCAAGCAGTGTGGAAAGCAGGATGAACAGCGACGGTGCGAATCGCATGGTCAGTACCATGATACTGGTTTTTCCTCTCAAGTCCGATCCTTCGATCGAGTGCGCGCTCCTCGCCCTCGATCACGCACGTTCGCTTAGCCGAGCAGCCGACGACGGGTTTCGGCAGTGGTGGCCTCGACGGCGAGGCCGACTGACGTCAGCACCTCGTGCGCTCCGGCCAAGCGCTCCGCCGCATGGAGTGCATCATCGCGGTTGGCGTCCAATCGGTCACACACGTCAGCCGAGATCTCCTTTGCCAGAGCCGGCGTAAGCCCGAATGATCGCGCCGCCTTCCTGAGTGCCGCCGGGTTGAGTTGCGCCAAGTGCAGCGCCCCTGCAAAGAGTAGTGGCAGCACCGTGTCCAAGTCCGTGTAGGCCATCGTGCAGACCACGTCATACGCCGGCGCGAGACGCACCGCTCCATCGGTGCTTCGAAGCACACTGATGTTCTTGGCGTGCGCGTCGCGATTGCCGAGCGCCAGGTTCGCCACGGCCCACCGAAAGAGCATCGGGGTGTCGGTGCCCGGGTCGGTCCCATAGCGCCGCAATGCGGCGGTCAGGTCGGCGTAGGTCGGCCCGCCCGTTTGCGCGTACTTCGCGCCCGGTCGTTTGCCTGTGAGTTGGCAGCCGTCCTCGGCGTGGAGTCGCACGACGCTTCCGTCAGCGCGGCAGACCCGGTCGAAGCGGGCC
Source organism: Gemmatimonas sp. (assembly GCA_040080315.1). Classification (GTDB taxonomy): domain Bacteria; phylum Gemmatimonadota; class Gemmatimonadetes; order Gemmatimonadales; family Gemmatimonadaceae; genus Gemmatimonas. The sequence continues at coordinate 4,544 of JBEBIR010000059.1, read as the reverse complement.
GTCTCGTAGACACCTGCGTCGAGGGCGCAGACGGTGTGCTCAGCCGTCGGGACCCCGGCCGATGCCATCATCGCCATGCAGGCGAGCTCGTTTTGGAGCAACCCCGGGAACCGCGAGCGTTCGCGCTTGACCAGCACGGTACTCGGGGCGCCGGCCACGGGCAGTCGGTACTCCGTTGCGGCTCCCGACGCTACACTGCCGGTCTGGGGTCGACGGTAGAGCACCAGTTTCTCCTGGGCACCGCTCATCGACGTGCGCGCCCTTGCGAGCACGCCCGGCAGGCCAGCGCTTACCTCACCGCCCGCATCGTCTGGACGGCGAGGTTGTCCGAGGTCGGTGGGACCTGCCAAGGCCGACGGAGCGAACGCGGCGCGGACATCTTCGGGCGTACACGGGCGGTATGTCGGCTTGTCGGGTGGGGTCTGACCGTCGGGCCACAGCGACAGCGCACCGGCACATTCGCCACCGAATACGCCTAGAAGACCGACGACATCCGTCGAGGCACGATGCACGCTGGCGGCGAGGAGGTCGCGCAGGTCGCCGTCGGGCAAGAGGTTCTCGAAGCACGCGAGCGCTTCGTGTTCCGGGTAGGGGTCGGCGCGGACCGGCAAGCGCACACTGACCGCCGCCGTCTGGTCGCCGAGCACTGCCCGGTCATAGGTAAAGCTGCCTGGCGTTCCCCGGTATACAGGGCTCGTCAGCGTCCCTACGAGCCGACCGTCCAGGTACACAGCGACCTCGGAGGCCGCATCGTTGGTGGTCGGTGCGGTCATTCGGCAGGCCTGGTCGTCGGCAGATCTCGCGGATCCCGCAGGGTGAGCGAGCGATCGCGCGGGACCAGCACCACATCGACGCCAAAGCTGGCGAGCACATCGAGGGCTTGGGACAAGTTGACGCCTCGCGACGCCCGCTCCAGGTCTCGGAGCAGATCACGGCTGACTCCGGACCGAGCGGCCGCGTCTTCTCGGGGCACTCGCCTTTCGCCGCGCACCCATCGCACGACTTGGCCGAGCTCTGCCGCTGTCGCAACCAGAGCGCCCCGCGTCACTGCGTCAGGCGACGCGGGGTGCAGCGCTGGTCGCGGTACTGGGGAGACCGATCGAGCCACGGATTCCTCGTTATCATTATAGGTTGAAAATGAACTATAATTGGCCTTAATGCCTATAACAACTCATTTTTGACCCTTAATGCGGGTCGACGATAATCACGATGGCGCCGATGGGGATCAGGAGCGAGACGCCGGCCAGTTGCGACGTGAGAAGCGGCTGCTTCTTACGGTCCGATCAACCCCATGCTCGATCCCGACGGGTCCTTGAAATACCCGAACGTGCCCATTCCCGGCATGCTCATCGGGTCGCCCAATCGCACGCCGCCTGCCGCCTCAATGGCCGAGAGCGTGGTCGCCACATCGTTCACATAGATGTACGCCACGGCCGGCAGCGCCGGTGTATGTGATTGGAACACACCGCCTATTCCGGCGCCGGGATCGAACGCGACAAACGCTGGCATGGTGGGCAGCGTGCCCCATCCAAACACGTCGTGGAAGAATTGCGGCGTGGCATCGCCGGCCGAATACATCTCGAGACTGCAGATGGTGCCAGCGGGCGGCTTGGGGTTCGTACCGAAGGGCATCGGCACCGGCGGTGATCCAATTGGTGATACGGCATTTGTCAGACCGTAAATGCTGCCCGCGACATCCTTGAATCGCGCCAGCGTGCCCATCATCGGAATCTTCCAACTTGCCCGTTCCACCGCACCGCCCGCGGCAATCGCCTGCTTGAGCATCGCGTCCACGTCGGTCACACCGATGAACGGGACCACGCCAGGAAATCCGTCCGGCATGCCGGCGCGCAACGCAATCATCGGTCCGGCTGTCGCGCTCACCGCAGTCAACTCGGCGGACATCTTCATCATCTGCCAACCGAACAGCGACGCGTAGAACGCGCTGGAGGCGGCGAGATCGTTGGCAGTGATCACAACGAGGACAACGGGATGTTGACCGTTGCCGGCGGGAGCCTGGGGCATGTTCATGAGGAATTATGCGAGGAGCAATTCGAGTCCGCTACGTAGCGCGTTCAGGCGGCGCTCCCACTCCACGGCTTGATCCGCTTGAGTTCGGAGGCAATCTCCCGTGCCGCCAGCTCCATGTCATGCGCAGCTTGCGCGCGCAGCCAATAGCCGTTCGATAAGCCAAAGAACTTGCAGAGCCTGAGGTCCGTATCGGCGGTGATGGAACGGCGTCCTGCGACGATCTCACCGATCCGCTGCGCTGGCACGCCGACCTCCTTGGCCACGCGGTACTTCGTGATTCCCATCGGGATCAGGAATTCCTCCAGCAGCAACTCACCTGGCGTGACAGGCCGGAGTTTTCGCGGCATAGCGCTCGGTTCCTCGGTGATGGTCCACGATCTCAACCTCCTCGGCACCCAGCTCGGTCCACCGAAAGCAGAGTCGATACTGCTTCCGACGCGCGGCGTTTTCGATAAACGCGAATCGACTCACCCGAGTCCCGCCGGCCAGGGCCTCGGTATCGGCGTCACGAAATGAGCGAATCACGTGAAATAGTAACGCAAGGCGTGATTAACGTCAAGCGTGACTAGCGCACGCAAATCGAACCGGCTACGCGACGGTCCGTTCGATCTCGCTGGTCATTCCCTGCAGCACGAGTCTCCCGAGCTGGACCTTGTCACTCGCGTGGTCGATATCGATACCGACCAGATTGCCAACCGCGTCGTAGTCCAGCACCACACCGTCCGCGACCTCGCGACTCTCGACGCTATCGCGCTCGGACAGATCGATGTACAGCGAGTCTGTCTCAGGATAGTAGTTGAGTTTCATGGCACAAATCGGCGGTCGGGGAATGCGTACCGTAGTTTGCAAGTATCGCAAATATGCGATAACATTTTTCGATGCCCGCCCATGCCGCCAAGACCACGGAACCAACTAGCATGTCCGCTCAGCAAAGACCTGCGGCGCATCAAAATAACGCCCTAGCAATGATCGACAGGCTGTTCGGCGTCGAACCCGGGTGGGCAGATGCGGTGGCGCGCGCCGAGGTTGATTGCAGGGTGGCGGAAGCGATCTTCGCGCTGCGCGAGCGCCACGGTCTCACACAAAAGTCCTTGGCCGCCCAAGCGCGCACCACGCAGTCTGTGGTGGCTCGACTCGAGGATGCCGACTATACGGGGCACTCATTGCGGATGCTGGTGCGTATCGCGACGGCAGTTGGCGAACGCTTGAAGGTTTCATTCGTCGCCGACGCGGCGTCGCGCCGAAGCTATGTTGCGCGTCGTAAGCGTAAGAAGGATAAGGAATGAGTGAATTCGGAGTCTTGACATCGAGATGTCGATCAGCGAATCTAGAGTTGTATCCCCCCAAGGCCTCGGCCAAGGGTGCGAGGCCGCCGAAAGGCGGCCTTTGCTTTTCCCGGGGGATTTGTGCGGACCTGCGTGTACATCGATGCGTTCAATCTCTACTACGGTTGCCTGCGCGGTTCGCGGTATCGTTGGCTCGACCTGTCCGCGCTCTGCAGGATCATGCTGCCACGAAATGAGATTGTGTCGATCAAGTACTTCACGGCTCGTGTTGTCGGCCGGCCGAACAACAGAGAGCAATCCCTTCGGCAGCGCACGTACCTTAGGGCGCTTGAGACTCTCCCGAATCTTGAGATCGTCTATGGTCACTACCTGAGCCACATCGTTCGCATGCCCCTCGCAAATCCAGTTCCGAGCGGGCCCAGGTATGCGGAAGTGGTCAAGACTGAAGAGAAGGGTTCCGACGTGAATCTGGCAACGCACATGATCAGCGATGCGTATGAGGACCGGTTCGAAATCGCCGCGATCATCACGAATGATTCCGATCTGCTTGGACCCGTGAATCTGGTCACCGGCCGACTGCGGCGAAAAGTCGGCGTGCTCAACCCGCAACGGCATCCGGCTTTTGTATTGACGAAAGCCGCGTCGTTTTTCAAGCAGATTCGGCCCGCCGCCCTAGCTGCGAGTCAGTTTTCGTCCGACCTATCTGACGCCGCTGGCCATTTCACGAAGCCAGCTGCCTGGTAGACGAAGGCGAGAAGGAGTGACCCATCACCCCAGCCGAAACGGCAGCTTCCTCAACCGCTTCCCCGTCGCCGCAAACACCGCATTCGCCACCGCCGCCGCAATCGGCGGCACACCAGGCTCGCCAATCCCACCAGGCGCCGCCGCACTCGCCACCGTGTACACCTCCACCCGCGGCGATTCACTCATGCGCAGCATCGGATACGTATTGAAGTTCGCCTGCACGACCTGGCCACCGGCCACCGTGATCTCGTTCTTGAGCGCGCACGTCAGTCCCCAGACGATAGATCCTTCCATCTGTGCCGCGAGCGTATCGGGATTGATCACGACACCGCAATCCACCGCGCAGATCACCTTGTTCACGCGAATGACATTGCGCTCGACGGTCACCTCGGCGATCTGCGCCACGTAGCTGCCCGTACTCGCGTGCACGGCGATACCGCGTCCCGATCCGGCAGGCATCGGCTTGCCCCAGTCGGACTTTGA
>JBEBIR010000594.1:0-2767 GCA_040080315.1 Gemmatimonas sp. | reverse complement strand
CGTTACAGGCATGCTGCATGTGTTGGGCGCGCCGGTGGTGTCGCGAACGCGGATTGCGCTGAGCGGCGATCACAACGTGGCCAACGCGCTGGCCGCGTTGCTTGCCGTGATGGTGGCCGATCCGGCGCACGCGACCGACGGTGCGCGCGTGCGCTTGGCCGATGCGATTGCCACTTTTCATGCACTGCCGCACCGTCTGGAGCCTGTGGCCGATCGACAGGGCGTGCTGTGGCTGAATGATTCGAAAGCCACGAACGTGGCATCCACGCAGGTCGCGCTGGCCGGAATGACGCGACCCACGATCCTGTTGATTGGCGGTCGTCATAAGGGCGAGCCGTATGCGTCGCTCGTGACGGAACTGCTGCGCACGGCCAAGGTCGTGCTGGCGTACGGCGAAGCGGTCAGTCTCATTGCGAGCGACCTCGAGCCACCGCTGCGCGGTCGTGTGCTGTTTGAGAACATGGGCAGCGCACGCTTTCCGGCTGTGGTCGCGCGAGCGCGTGAGCTGTCGGCAAGCGGCGACGTGGTGTTGCTCTCTCCCGCCTGTTCGAGTTACGACATGTTCACCAACTACGAGGATCGCGGGCGCACCTTTGCACGTCTGGCGCAGGGTGCCGCGTCATGAACGCTCCAACGCTTCCGGGAACTCGTGAACGCTGGCGCATGGGGGTCGAAGCGCGCGCGCTGTTGTTGGTCACGGCCGTGTTGGTCGCGTTTGGTCTGGCGGTGCTATACAGTGCCAGCGCACTGGTGGCCGTGAACGCGGGAAGTCCCGGACATTTCTTTGTGTTGCGTCAGGCCACCGGCGTGCTCGCTGGATTGGTCCTGTTCGCGATCGCCGCTAAAGTCGATGCAGACATCTGGCGGCGCGTCGCCTGGCCGATCATGGGCCTCAGCCTGTTGTTGATGCTCATCGTCATTCTGCCATTCACGGAATCAATTTCAGGAAGACTGTACGGCTCGCGACGCTATCTGTTCAACGGGTCGATCCAACCCTCTGAACTCGCGAAGTTTGCCGTGCTCGTGTGGACGCCGATGCTGCTGGTGAAGAAAGGTGAGGCCGTTCGCCGACTGGGCAAGGGACTCTTGCCGTTCATCGTCGTGATCGGCCTGCTGAGTCTCCTGGCCGTGCTCGAGCCCGATTACTCCGTGGCCATGATGTTCTGCCTGCTCATGGCGGTGCTGCTGTTTGTGGGCGGTGCGCGCGTCGCGCATTTCATATTTCTTGGCGCACTCGCGGTGCCGCTGATGTGGCAACAGGCGTCGAAAGTCCCGTATGTCCGTGAACGCGTGCGCAGTTACCTCGCCAACGAAGCGGCAGACACGACGCGCACCGCCGCCACTGGTGGGCAGCAGTATCAGTCGCTGGTGGCCGTTGGTTCCGGTGGTGCGCTCGGTGTCGGTTTCGGGCAGGGGAATCAGCAACGTGGCTGGCTGCCGCTGGCGTACAATGACTTTGTCGGATCCGTGGTTGGGGAGGAGTTTGGATTCGCGGGCGTCGCCGGTCTCACCCTTGCGTTTGCGTTGTACGGCTGGCTGGGATTCCGCATCGCCCGCAATGCGCGATCGCCCTTCTGCTCACTCCTGGCCACCGGTCTCACCTTTACCACGGTGCTCACCGCGTTCATTCACATCGGCGTGGTGATCGGTATGCTCCCGAATACCGGCTTGACGTTGCCGTTTGTGTCGTACGGTCGATCGAATCTCGTGCTGACCATGGCGATGACGGGAATCCTGGTGAACATCGGCAGCGAACGGGAGCGCGTGTACGGGACCGGCGCCACCGATCCGCTGGTCGCTCGACCCGCGTAGTGACAGCGCCAACGGTGCGCACCGTCTGGTTCGCCGGTGGAGGAACAGGCGGGCACCTGTACCCGGCGCTGGCCATTGCCCGCGCACTGGTGCGACGTGACGCAGGGTTCACGCCCTTCTTCATCGGCGCGAAGCGTGGTATCGAGCGCGACGTGTTGCCAACGACAGAATTTCCGCATACGCTGCTGGACTTGCATCCATTGTATCGCCGGACACCGTGGAACAACTGGCGAACGGCGTTGGGCGCGGTCAGCGCGTGGCGCGCACTCTCCAACCTCGCGCGAACGCACAAACCGGAAGCCGTCGTCGGTACCGGGGGCTACGTGGCCGGAGTCGCGTTGGCGTGGGCGCGGGCGCATGGCGTGCCCACCGTATTGCACGAGTCGGATAGCCATCCCGGTATGACCACACGCGCATTCGCTGGCGGTGCACGGGCGGTCTATCTGGGATTTCCGGAGGCCAGGCGTTTCCTGTCCACCTCCCCACGTGCGGATGTGCGCGCACTCGGCGCTCCCATTGAAACGCCACCGGTGTCGCGCGCTACTCGCTCGGCGACACGCGCTGCCTGGGACTTTCCGGACGACGCATTTGTCATTCTCGCATTCGGCGGCAGTCAAGGGGCTCGCGCATTGAACGAGGCCATGGCCGCGTGGTGCGCGCAAGGTCTACCGCGAGACGTCGCGCTTATTTGGGCGACCGGTCGAAGCCAGGCTACCGAGTATCTCAACAGGGAATCGGAGATGGTGAGGGTCAGGCCATACCTGAGTCCCATCGCTGACGCGTACGCCGCTGCCGATCTCGCGATTACTCGCGCGGGCGCGATCAGCATCGCTGAACTCTGCGCCTGGGGAATACCGTCAGTGCTGGTGCCGCTCCCGACGGCGGCGCAGGACCATCAGGCGCACAACGCAACAGCGCTCGCGGCAAGTGGATCGCCGCGCCACTGGCCGCGAGC
>JBEBIR010000593.1:0-2769 GCA_040080315.1 Gemmatimonas sp. | reverse complement strand
CTCCACATCCGATCACACCGATGCGGATGGTCATGCCTCAGCCTCCGTGGGCGTGTCGCATCTTGTGCAGCTCGTAGTTCAATTCCATGTCCACCTCGAAATGTGGACCGGGCGTTGTGACGTAACCCACGACTTCTCCCACCGTGCGGATACACGCGCCGATGACCAATGCGAAGGCCGTTCCGTTTGGGAGAATCCCCTGTTTCCAGGCGATGGCAAACGGTCGACGAATACGGGAAAGCGTCACCAATGGTATGAGCGGAGCGGCGGCAACGTACGCAAGTCGGCGGGCAAGCGACCAGTCCGTGCGACGATGCGCTGCGACCAGCAGGCCAGAAAGAAATCGCTCGTGCACCCACTCCCGTGGTGTGGCGACGTTGGCGTGATCGATGCGCGCGGCCGGTGCAAAGCGAAAGCGGCGGCCGCGCGCGCGAAGCCGGATGCCAAGTATGGTTCCGTGACCCAGTGCCGCTTCCAGCACGTCATCGGCATCTCGAAGCGCAGCCCGCGAATACGCCACGTTCCAAATGGGTCCGCCCGTGATGAAGCCGGGTGTCTGATCGTGAAGCCATGCGCCGTAGTCGGCCAGAAAGGCCGCCCAGCTCAGGGCATTGCCCGGATTCGCATTGCCGAAACCCGGCACGACGATGTCGCACGTGCCGTCGTGCGCGCGAAGCAGTTCCTCCACAAACGTGGGGTGCGCGAACGAATGCGTCTCACCAAGAAAGACAAATGGCGCCGTGGCGGCACGCACGACAGCGGCGCGTGCATTCGCCATTGGAAAGAGCGATGCCACCGGTACGAGCCGCACGGCCGCGAGGCCGGCAAACGCCTCCGTGGACACGTCGATCGGCACATCCGGTGTGTGGGCAATGACCAGTTCCACTGCGTCGCGTCGGGTCTGACGTTGCAGATGTTCCAGCACCCGGCGAATGGTGGACAGGCGATCGGTAATAAGCACGATGGCCAGCAGCGGAACCTGCGGTGCAGATGTTGTCATCAGTCTCGGCTACCAGCCATGGCGGTGCGGCGCGAGAGTCGGCGGGAGAGGCGCATAGCCAGCCGCTCGAGTGGATACATGATGTGCCTGATGCCGGACTGTTCGTAACAACGGACGGCGACCACGGCCACCGACCGCATTGGGCGCCATCCTGACCACGGCGTCATGTCGAGATAGTGAAAGTACAGTTGCCGCAGCGAATCCACGGGTGCCGAGTACGTCCACGGCTTCAGCTGACCAGTGTAGTGCACGATCCATGGGGCGTCAGCAGACCCGTAGAGCGACATGTTGCGACTTCGCACCGGCACGCTCGCGTTGAGATTCCACCGTGCATCAAGCGCTCGCCACCGTCCGGCGGCCGCCACATTCAGCGCCTCCTGATCCCAGAAGTAGACTTCGTCGCCGTGTGCATGCAGGTAGTTGAGTGCTCGCTCGCGGACGCGCTCCGTCTTCCAGGCGAGCAGATCGAGTACCATCACACCGGCATTGAAGTAGGGCGTCGATGCGAGAAGCCCGAGCGACTTGAATGCCGTTACTCCACCCGGCGACGACATCGTGGTCACGACCTCGTCGGGCGCCGCCAGCAGGACATGATTGCCCATCGGTTCTTCCCACAAGCGGGTGATGTCGGAGGTCACCACGAGGTCACAGTCCAGCCAAATCGCCTTTCGCGCGTCCGCGGGCAACAGCTCGGCGAGGTCAAGCTTCGCATAAGTCGCGGCCGTCATGCGTCCCCACAGCGGCAACCCGCTGTACTTCGACAATGTTTCTTCGATCCACGTGACTCGCACTTTCCACGGTGCGACGGCGCGCTCGATCATGTCGCGCTCGGCAGATTGCATGCCGAGGTCGATCACGTAGGCGGTGAGCTGCGAGTGGGGACTGAGGTTCGCCGCAACCGAGGCGAGCATGACGCCAAGCGGTTGCGCAAAATTGCGGTCGGTGGCGCAGGCCAGGATGATTGGGGAAGGCTCCATTCACCCGAAGTATCTCATGGTGCGGTCGAGCAGACCAGCCATGCGGAGCGATCCCCGCCTCAGATCCGTTTCGAAGTGAGATCGTCTGCAGGCAATTGGGCACTCTTGCCGCGCCTCGAGAGGTGACGAGGACCCATCGTGACGAGTACCACAATCCCCCAGAGCGTGATCAACGCGCCAGCCGCACTCACGACACGTGGCGCCGCGAGTTCGGACGTGAACGCCACATCAATGGTGGCATGAAAGACGGCCACCACCAGCAGGCTTCCGCGACTTTCGTTGTAGAGCCACGTCAGCAGCACGGCTCCTGTGAGCAAACTGAAAAACCACCCGACAACGCCGGCCGCGCTCATACTGGTATAGCCGGGTCGATAGAGGAACAGTGGCAGGTGCCACAGCGCCCAACCCACGGTGAGCAGCAGCGACGCGATCAGCGCGGAGTGGCGCGCCTGCAATCGAGGCAAGGCGTACCCCCTCCATCCCACTTCCTCGCCGAATCCGAATGAAACGATGTTGAAGGCCAGGAATCCGACCGCTGAGAACTCCGCGAATTCACGCGAGCGGCCGAGGCCCGCCAGTGACACGGTGGTTCCGTCGACGAGCGACGTGGCCGTGATGGCGATGGCGAGGAGTGCGTAGGGAGCGAGCAAGGCTACGGCGAGCCAGTGCGTAGCGCCACGCCACTGGACCATGGCGCGCGACAGTTCGCGCGGGCCTGTGCGACCAGACTCCCAGGCCGAAACGACAAACGCTGCCGACAGCGGACCGACGGCGCCGAGCGCGTGGTGGAAT
>JBEBIR010000592.1:0-2775 GCA_040080315.1 Gemmatimonas sp. | reverse complement strand
GCCACGCTCGCGTACCGATCGAGATGATCGGGACTGAGTGTCGTGAGCACGCCGACGTCCGGCAGGAACCCCGGCGTATCGTGCAACTGAAATGACGACATCTCGAGCGAGGCCCAGGTGGGTGGCACGGCGCGCAATCCGATCTCGGACACCGGCGTGCCGATGTTGCCGACATCGACCGCATCGTGCCCGAGCGCGCGCAGCAGGTGACCGATCAGTGCCGTGGTCGTGGTCTTCCCGTTCGTTCCGGTGGTGGCAATGATCCGCAAACCCGGCTGCAATCGCAGCGCGACCTCCACCTCGCTCACAATGGGGACGCCCGCCGCACGCGCCGCAACCAGCGGCGGCGCATCGGGCGGAATACCCGGACTGACAATCACCACCGACGCGCGCGCCAGACGCGCGAGGTCATGCGTGCCCACCTGCACTGCGGCGCCTTCCCGCTCGAGCTGTGCCGCCGCGTCCTGCACGGCGGCACTGGTCGACGCATCCGATGCGTACACGGACAAGCCGGCGGCGCGAAGCAATCGCGCCGCCGCCGAACCGCTGCGCGCAAGTCCGACAACCGCGAACTCGCCGCGGCGCTCGGCCAACCGGCGCGCAACGAGCGCCGCCAGTTCCTGCGGGGATCGCGTATCACCCATCGATTCGCGTTTCCATCACGCTAGTGTTTGAGAGTGGTGGATGAGCCGGCCGTGTCGCTAGCTGAACAACAGACGGGGAGACGCAAGACGGGCGACTCGAGACAAAGACAGACAGGTTTCTGAGTCTGCTGTCTCCTGTCCTCCGTCTCACCAAGACTGGCGACTGAAGACCAAGACCAACATAGTCTGCGTCTGCTGTCTCCAGTCCTCCGTCTATCCTCTGTTGTTCCACGCCGCGCCGGAACACCGCTAGCGCAACTTGAGCGTACTGAGCGCCAGAATTGCGCAGAGCACGCCTAAAATCCAGAACCGGATCACGACTTGTGACTCGGGCCATCCCAGCATCTCGAAATGATGGTGCAACGGTGCTCGTCGAAAGACCCGATGCTTCTGCGCGTAGTCCAGCCCGTACCGTCGCCGGCGATACTTGAACACGGTGCGTTGCAGAATGACCGACACGGTTTCGGCCACAAAAACAGCCCCAACAATCAGCAGCAGAAATTCGCTCTTGAGCAGAATGGCGATTGCGCCCAACGCACCGCCCAGCCCCAGCGCGCCCGTGTCACCCATGAACACCTGCGCGGGGTGCGCGTTGTACCACAGAAAACCTATGCAGGCGCCGACCACGGCACCGCAGAACACCGTCAGTTCTCCCGCGCCTCGCAGATAGAAGATCTGCAGATACGCGCTTGTGTCTACACGACCAGCGACATACGCGAACAGTCCGAGTGTCAGCACCGCAATGGCCATCAACCCCGCGGCCAGGCCGTCGAGTCCATCAGTGAGATTGACCGCGTTGCTGAATCCGGTGAGGATGAATGTCACCCACGCCACGTAGAGCCACGCCAATGCACCGGACGCGGGCACGATCAGCAGATACTTGACGAAGGGCAACGTCGTCGACGCGCCGGGAAGAGTCGACAACGGTGAAAGCCATAGCCACAGGCCGAGTCCGACACCGCACGTCACCTGCCCCGCCAACTTGTAGCGTTCAACCAGTCCCTCGTTCTTCACGCCAGCGCGCTTCTGACGCAGCTTGAGATAGTCATCCAGAAACCCGATACCGCCCATCCACATCATGACCGTGACGGCCAGCAGTACGTAGCGGTTGTCTAGTCGTGCCCAGAGCACCACCGGCAAGATGGTCGCCACGAGAATAATGAGGCCACCCATCGTAGGCGTGGTGCCCTTGCCGGCGTGCGAGTCAGGTGTGCCGGCCCGCACCACCTGATGAACCGACATGGCCCGCAGACGATTGATGATGATCGGACCGAAGACGAACGACACCAACAACGCTGTCACAAACGCCGCCGCCGACCTGAACGTGATGTAGTTCAGGAGGTTGAAGATGCGAATGTCGTGCGCGAGAGGCTGGAGGAGGGAGTAAAGCAAGTCGGGAGACGGAAGACGGAAAACAACAGACGGGGAGACGAGAGTCAGGAGACAGGAGACGGAGACTAGGGTGTGGTTCGACTGGCCCAAGCGGTCAGCAATGGCACCAAACGCTCGAACTTCATGCCGCGCGACGCTTTCAGCAACAGTACTGCATTCCGCTGTATTCGCGGTTCGAGCAGCGGCCAGAGTTCGTCGAACTCGGCAACCGCCAGAACGCGCGGGTCACCGGGCGCTTCCGCCGCAAACGCCCCGGCGAAATCGCCAACACCCACGATCAGGTCGGCCGGTGACTCCAGTGCGGAACGCGCCACGTCCCGGTGCTGCTGTGGAGATTGCACGCCGAGTTCGCGCATACTACCAAGAATCGCCACGCGTTGGCGTCCGGCACCAACATGGCCCAACAGGTCGAGCGCGGCGCGCATCGATGCGGGGTTGGCGTTGTAGGCATCGTTGATCAGCACCGCGTCGCCCAATGTTTCCCACACGCCGCGCATGCTGGGTACGGGCATGGCGGCCATGCCTTCCGCGATTGCCTCGATCGGCACGCCGCAGGCGCGCGCGGTCGCGATGGCCAGCATCGCATTGGCCGCCATGTGCGCGCCACGCAGCGGCAGCGCACAGCGCACGCCCTCCACATCAAGCCACGGCCGACCCTCGTCGTCGAGACCCCAGGCCGTTGGTTGCACGTCGGCGTTGGTCAGCCCAGCCGAAATCGTGGCGCGCGCACGACCAGCGG
>JBEBIR010000591.1:0-2779 GCA_040080315.1 Gemmatimonas sp. | reverse complement strand
GCGAAACGCGAAGACCCTGTGCTTTGGCCCGCGCGACCACCTGCGAGGCCGATGGCGTGGGCAGATCGATCATCACGATGTTCGTATCCGGCGGCACCAATGTTGCACCGCCGGCGCCGTCCACCGCGCGCGCAAAGGCGCGAGCGGTCTCGTGGTCTTCCGGCAGGCGCTCCAGGTGATGCTGTAACCCATACAGCGCGCCGGCCGCAATAATACCACTCTGGCGCATACCGCCGCCGAGTCGGCGGCGCACGCGCACGGCGCGCTCGATGACATCGGCAGGTCCGGCCAGCGCAGCGCCCACGGGCGCTCCGAGTCCTTTGGAGAACGACACCATCACGGTGTCCGCGCAGGATGCAAAGTCGGCCAGCGCGGTCCCGGTGGCTGCTGCCGCATTCCACAGCCGCGCGCCGTCGAGATGCACGGCCAGTCCAGCGCGCGTGGCGACGTTGCGCATCGCCCGCATCGCGTCGATGGTGGTCACGGCGCCACCGGCGCTGTTGTGGGTGTTCTCGATGCAGAGCAGCACTTGCTCCGGCGCGTCGCCAGCGGTTGGCAGCGCCGCGATGACATCGTCCGCGTGCATCACCCGGCCCGCAGCGCGCACCACGCGCACCTGTACGCCGGAAAAGGCCGCCGCCGCCGACATCTCCGACGTCACGATGTGCGCGTCACCGTCCACCAGTATGTCCGTACCAGGACGCGTGAGCAGCCAGATCGCCGCCTGATTCGCCATGGTACCCGTGGGAAAGAATAGCGCGCGCTCCTTGCCCAGCATCTCGGCGACGATCGCTTCCAGCCGACGTGTGGTGGGATCGCCGTCGAGCACATCGTCACCAACCTCCGCGTCGGCCATCGCGCGACGCATGGCCGCAGTGGGTTGCGTTACGGTATCGCTGCGCAGGTCGATCGGGTGCTCGGACATCGCGGCTATGTCGGTAAGATGCGTGGCGTGTTGAATCAGGATTTCTTGCGTGGTGGCATACGCAGCGGTGCGCGACCGCTGGCGGGCTTTCCTGGCGTCTTGCCCATCAGTGGCAGCGGAACGTTGCGTTCCAGCGCCACCACTTCGCTGCGTCGCAATTCGACCGCCTGTGCGATCTCTCCGCCGATCAGAAACAGCAGTGCACCGTAGTACGTCCAGAACACCACGGCCACAATCACGGCAATCGTGCCCGTGTACAGGGAGCTGGGGTCGAACTGCTGCACCAGCAACGAAAACACGTGGCGCGCCACTTCGAACATGACGGTAGCCGCCGCCGCCGCCGTCAGCGCCGTCCGCACCGTTGGCCGGCGACGGGGGAGTCCGTGATACATCGAGTAAAACAGCGCGAACACGATCGTGATCGCGATCAATCGCCCCGTCAGGTAGCTCAGGCTGCCCATCGCCGACTCGCGCAAGCCCATGCGCGTGAGCAACTGCACCCCGCGCGTGGTGGCGAGGTCGAGATAGGCCGATATCGCGACGTACACGGCCAACATGAGCGTCGCCACAATCGTCGCTCCGAAATCGAACAGCTTGCCGACGACAATGCCGCGATCGGTGCCGTCGAAGATGAGCGCGAGCACACTGCGCAGTGAACCAAACAGGCGCGTCGAGAACCACGCGAAGCCGATCGCTGCATACAGCGTGACGGCACCGCGTGTCTGCAGCACGTCGGTGACAATCCCGTTCAGCAGCTCGATCGCCGACGGCGAGTTGTTGGGCAGGAACGCCGTCAGCAATCCCGAGACAGCGCGCACGGCGTCGTCCGGCGCGCTTCCCAGCAAGAGCGCCATTCCAGCGATCAACAGCAGTACGAACGGCACAAGGGCGAGCAGGACGTTGAACGCCAGCCCGCCGGCAAGAAACAGGACGTTGTCCTCTTCGCTCTGTTTCCAGATACGACGGACAACGTCCCACCAGGCGTCAGCCGTCGCGCGCAGGGCCGTCAGCGGGATTCATTCCTGCCTCTGACGAGGCGACTCCACGAGGGGCGTCGGCGATCGGCACGTCATCATGGTCGTCGCGCTCACGCGCGGCGCGGTAAGCGCGACGACTATCGGCGTACGCGCGCTTGGAGTCGGCCACGGCGCGTTCGAGATCGGCGCGTGCCTGCCCCGCCGCTTCGCGCCCGGCGTCCACGGCGTCGCCGACGGCGCGTGTTCGCGACCGCACCGCGTCGCGGGCCCGATCAACCCGTTCGTCGAAACGGGCGCGGGTACGGCCAACGCGATCGGTCAACTCGCCAGTGGCTTCATCGGCCATGTCCTTCACACGTTTGCCGGCACGACGGGCTTCGCGCTGAAGCCGCTCACGCGTTTCCTGTCCACTGGCCGGCGCGAGCAGCAGCGCAGCCCCGGCACCAACCGCGAGCCCAAGCAACAGCATGACGATACCGTTGCCACCACCTTGCTCGACCACTACCACACGTTCGTCATCGTACTCGTCACGACGGGACATTAGGAACTCCGGTTGGAGAATACAGAGAACTCAGTACTCAGTACTCAGTACTCAGTCCGACAGATCGGCGTCGTCGGGGGCGGCGACGAATTTCGTCGCGCCGTCGGGCGCGGTTCGGTGCTGCAGTGGCGGATTCACGAACTTGGCGACCGTTTCCCGCGTGCCGCCAATTGCCAGTTGCGTAAACAGAAACGTGAACTTCTCGTCGTACGCGGCGCCCAGCGTCGCCCGCATGTCGGCGGGCAACGACCACAGGCGCTTCTTGAACGGTCCGATGGCTTTCTTGCGCGTCTTGTAGAAAAACTGTTCGTCGCTATCGGTGGCCTTGCGCTCATC
>JBEBIR010000590.1:0-2788 GCA_040080315.1 Gemmatimonas sp. | reverse complement strand
GACGGTGAAGACGTCGGCAATCTCCATCACGCCGGCCTTGAGCGTCTGAATCGCATCTCCCGACTCCGGCACCAGCACGACCAGCGTGGTGTCTGCTGCTCGGGAAATATCCAGCTCGCTCTGACCCACACCGACGGTCTCGAGAAGGATGACGTCCATGCCAAAGCCGTCCAGCACATCGCATACCTCGCGAGTGGCGGTGGCCAGTCCGCCCAGTGAGCCCCGCGTCGCCATCGAGCGAATAAACACGCCGGGGTCGAGTGCGACCTCCTCCATCCGAATGCGATCGCCCAACAATGCGCCACCGGTAAAGGGCGATGTCGGGTCGACCGCGACAATGCCGACGCGCAGTCCCGCGGTGCGGTACGATCGCGCGAGCCGCGTGGTCAGCGTGCTCTTGCCGGCGCCCGGCGGACCGGTGATGCCGATACGTCGCGCGCGTCCCAGGAGCGGGTGAATCGCCGCAAGGAGTTGATCAAACCCGGGTCGATGATTCTCGACAATGCTCACCGCGCGTGCCAGCGCGGCGCTCTTTCCGTCGCGGAACCCCTCGAGGACGCGCTCGACGGACGTCGTCATGATGCCGTCGCGCTGGCGCCGTCCGCAGTCGGCTCGTCATGCTCGTCACGAATTTCGCCCACCAGCTCTTCCAACAAGTCTTCCAGCGTCACCAGTCCCACCACGCGTGACTGCTCATCGTACACAATGGCCAACTGCCGCCGCGACCGCAGCAGCTCGAAGAGCAACTCATTGGCGGGTTTCGACGGCGTGGCCCGCGTGATCGGACGCAACGCGGGCATACTTTCTCCCGCCAGCTTGAACACATCGAAGACGTGGATCATTCCCACAATGTCGTCCAGGCGTTCGCGAAAGAGCGGAACCCGACTGTATCCCGATTGCGCCATGCGCTCCGCGACCTCGCGGGCCGGCAGCGATGCGTCCAGCGCGAAGATGTCGCCACGCGCGGTCATGACATCCGACACGATCTTCTCGCCGAACTGCATCACGCCCGAAATGATCGCCATTTCCTCCGATGCGGCCATGCCTTCAAACGCGCCATCACGCAACAGGTCCTCGAGTCCATCACGCATTTCCTGATCGGGGCGCGGCCGTTGCCGGACAATTCGCGTCGTCGTGGCGTCCGCGACACGAAGAAACGGCGTGACGAACAGGTCGACCAATCGCAGCAGTGGCACCAACACCGGCACCAGTTGCGGAGCCCAGCGTCTCCCAATGGCGCGCGGCAGGAGTTGACCGAGCACCAGCAAGAGCAAGAGGCCGATCACGGCATCGCGCGCCAGGGCCCACGGTCGCGTGCCCTCGTTGCCGACAAGGATGGCGCCCCAGATGAACACTGCCAACGTGATTCCCGTGCCGGCGGCATGCGCCAGGCGCGCCGGACGCTCAAGATAGTGTCGCATGGTCGGCGTCGCGGGCTGACGATGCTCGATCCAATGGCGCAGCCAGAGGCGACTCACGGCGCGCACTGCCGTCGCCGCCGTGGTGAGCGTGCCCACGACCGCCAACACCACAAAGAGACTGAACGCCGGCATGGCTACGCGTCTCCGCTGAGATGCGTGCCTGGAAGCCGCTCGAGATACACTCGCTCGATCTTCCGACGAATCACGCGTTCGACAATGACGCGAAACGGGCCGATCTGCAGCGTCTCGCCGGAGCGCGGAACGCGCCCCAGCAACTCCAACACCAGTCCGCCAACCGTCGTGACATCGTCACGCCGAAAGTCGTGATGCAGCGCGTCGGACAGATCATCAAGGGTGAGTCGCCCGGAAACCCAGAACCGCAACTCGCCTATGGATACGACTTGTCGCTCTTCGTCATCGTACTCGTCGCGAATCTCACCCACCAGTTCCTCTAGCACGTCTTCGATGGTCACCAATCCGGCCGTGCCGCCGTACTCGTCCGCCACAACCACAATGTGGCGGCCGGTGGCGCGAAACTCGCGCAAGAGGTCGGCGATGCGCTTGCTTGGCGGAACGAACGTCGGCGGTCGCACCAACGCGCGCCAGCCGACCGCCGGTTCTTCGTCAGCGATTGCGGCGGCGAGCAGATCCTTCGCATACAGGATCCCGATGATCTCATCGATCGTCTCATCAAACACCGGGACGCGCGAGTGCTGCTCGCTGCGAAAATGATCGAGCACCTCGGACCATGGTGTCTGTTGCTCGAGCCCGATGATATCCACGCGCGGAACCATGACTTCTTCGGCCGTCGTTTCGCCAAAGTCGAAAACGCCCAAGAGCAGGTCGCGCTCGTCGCCCGATACATCGGCATCCGTGTTGATGACATCCCGGAACTGCGCGGCGGCCTCCTCGCGCCGCTCCACGGATCCTTCGGCGTCGGACACCGCTTCAACGAACAGCCCGTCCACCCATTCGCCAAGCCGGACGACGGGAGCAAGCCCGATCTCCAGCGCCCGCGTCAGCCCCCGCATCCGATCACTGGCCTGATCGCCAAGCGCGTCGCCAACCGCGCGTGCCGTGCTCTCGGCCACCGCAACGGTCACCATTCCCGAGATAACCAGGAGGAGAATGCCCTGCAACTCCGTGCGCTCGGCCAATCCGAGCGCCAACGCGAGTGCGCCGCCGGCAATCCCGTGACCAACAACTCTGGCGAACGACAGGGCACGATGGGCCCGTTCCCGCGAGGCCACGGGCCGAGTGACTGTTGGCTGCGGCACGAGGCCATTGCGCTCGCCGGACGCGAGCGCGCCGTGCTCGGCGAGCAGGGCGCCGTCGGCAACCGCTGCCATCGCCGCCAACGCGGCACC
>JBEBIR010000589.1:0-2790 GCA_040080315.1 Gemmatimonas sp. | reverse complement strand
ATGCGCAATCCAAACACGACCTGATCGGCCGAATCGGGAATGGCGGATGCGCGCGCCGTCGGCTTCACAGCGGCGCGCTTTGACGGGCAGCGCGCCGCGCTGAGCAGCATGAGCGCGATCGCACATGTCAGCCACGGAACCATCTGGTGCCGCGCGCGCGACCCTCGCATCAGGCCGCGCCGGCGCGCAGGAGATCGTGCAAATGCACGACCCCCACCAGCTGTTCGGCCGCGTCGAGCACGGGCATGGCCATGATTCCTTTCGTTTCCATCCGATGCACGACAGCGCTCCCCAGTTCGTGGTCGTGAGCCAGACGCGGCGCCGTGGACATCACCTGCGTGACCGGCACGGTCAGCACCTCACGTTCCTTCTCCAGCAGGCGCGTCAAATCGCCTGCCGTGACGACCCCGATGACGCGGGACTGTTCCACCACGATGGCGATACCGCGTCGCGCGGCCAGCAGCAGCACGGCTTCTCGCATGGTCGCCGAGGGCGACAGCGTTGGCAGCTGATCGGTCTCCATGACATCGCGCACACGCGTGAGCAAACGACGTCCCAGCGCGCCACCCGGATGCAGTCGCGCGAAATCTTCCTTGCGGAATCCCTTCTCCTGCAACAGGGCGACCGCAAGGGCGTCGCCGATCGCCAGCGTGACTGTCGTGCTGGTGGTCGGCGCGAGATCGTGAGGACACGCCTCCTCGCGGACGCCGAGATCCAGCGTGACCTCCGCTGCCCGCGCCAGACGAGACGTGGGGTCTGACGTCATCCCGATCATGTGCACGCCCATGCGCGCGAGCGCGTCGATGAGTCCCAGCAACTCCTCACTCTCGCCGCTCTTCGAAATGAGGATCGCGACATCGTCGTCGCCGACGATCCCGAGATCGCCGTGCACGCTCTCCACCGGATGCAGGAACATGGCCGGCGTGCCGGTGGACGTGAACGTCGCGGCCATCTTGCGACCCACCAGTCCCGACTTGCCGACTCCGGCCACGATGATGCGGCCGCGACACCCGGCGAGCAAACGCACCGCGCGCGCGAAGGACTCGTTGAGCGACGCGTGCGCGTCACGCAACGCCGTGGCCTCGAGTTCGAGCACCCGACGTCCGCGGGCGATGATCTCCTCGTTCGTGCTCACGGGGCGGGCTCCGCTGAGCGCTGCGACACGTACTGCTCCACGAGATCGATCCACTCGCCGCGTGCGTGCAAGAGCGCCTCGGCGAACTCGCGCACCGCGCCAAATCCGCCGCGCGCGGACAGCTGCAACGTGGCGGCGCGACGCACCTCGGGGACCGCGTTGCCCACCGCCACGGGCAGACCCACGGCGCGTAAGACCGACAGATCCGGCAAGTCGTCGCCCACGAACGCGCACTCCTCCATGGTGCAGCCGAGTTCCGCCAATACCTTGCGCAAGGCCGACAGTTTTCGCGCGTGCGGGTCCTGCACGCACGCCACCGCACCCAGCTCGCGCGCGCGCATCGCCACACTCTCCGAGACTCGACCGGTAATGATCACGAGCTGCACACCGGCCTCACGCAACAAGTGCAACCCCAATCCGTCCTGGATGTCGTAGCGCTTCAGCTCGAAGGGAATCGGCACGTCGGAGCCCGACGCGCGGGTGGCACCCAGATACACGCCCCCGTCGGTGAGCACGCCGTCAACATCGAGGCCGACAACGCGAATGCGGCGGGCCAGCGCCGGATCAATGCGCGGCGCGTGGATCGTCAGCGGCGGCAGGAGGTCGTCCGTCATCGGCGGACCCGATCCCACACGTCCACCACGCGCGACATGAGATCGCGCAGCACGTCGAGTGCGAGCATGTTCGGCCCGTCGCTGGGTGCGCGATCGGGGTCAGGATGCGTTTCGAGAAAGAGCCCTTGTGCCCCCGCCGCGACCGCAGCCAGCACGAGCGGCGCGATGAACTCACGCGCGCCGCCGCTGGCGCCTCCGGCGCCCATGCCCGGACGCTGCACGCTGTGGGTGCCATCAAAGACGGCGGGGACGTCGCAGCTCTCGCGGAGTCGCGCAAACGCGCGCATATCGACCACGAGATCCCCGTAGCCAAAGAACGTGCCGCGCTCGGTGACCGCGAGTTCGCCGCAGGCGATGCCAGCGAGCGTCGCCCCCGCCTCAACCTTGCGTATCGCACCGCGCATGCCTTCCGGATGCATCCACTGTCCCTTCTTCACATTGACCGGCTTGCCGGTGGCCCCTGCCGCCATCAGCAGGTCGGTCTGTCGACACAGGAAGGCCGGGATCTGCAACACGTCGACCACGTCGGCGGCCGGTGCACACTGGTGGGCCTCGTGCACGTCGGTGAGAATCGGCAACCCCGTGGCCTGACGCACGCGCTCGAGCGCGCGCAATCCTTCGTCGAGACCGGGACCGCGTACTCCGTCGACGTTCGAGCGGTTGGCCTTGTCGAAGCTGGCCTTGTAAATGATTCCGCCAGGAACGTGTTCCGCGAGTCTGGCGAGGGCGTCGCCCACCCGCAGGTTCAACGCGTCGTCTTCGAGCTGGCAGGGGCCAGCGATCAGAAAGAGCTGATCGCCGGGAAAGCGTGGAGTGGTGTGCGCACCGCGATCGGGTGCGCTCACGTCAGCGTGCAATTTCGGCATTCGCTTCCACGCGCCCCTCGGGGTGACCGGCGGGCACGTTCGACAAGACATCGGCGCGACGATGCCGGTCGGCGGCTGCGACGAATCCCGCAAACAGCGGATGCGGGCGCAGAGGACGTGACTGCAGTTCGGGATGGAACTGGCACCCGATGAACCACGGGTGCGACGGCAGCTC
>JBEBIR010000588.1:0-2792 GCA_040080315.1 Gemmatimonas sp. | reverse complement strand
TATCTCCAACGCCGGTGGCCCCGAGACCATTCGAATCAGTCAGCCGTTGGCTGGCAGATACTCATACTCCGTCCACAACTTTTCCGCCGGCAACAGCGCGACAAACACGACACTATCGCAATCGAGCGCGCGTGTCGCCCTCTACCGCGGCAGTGCGCTGACGCAGGTGTTTCCCGTGCCGTCGGCTCCAGGAACGCTTTGGACCGTATTCGAGATCGATGGTGGTGTAGTTCGCCCCATGAATACGATATCTGGCGCCGCTCCGAACGCATCCATGGATTCGCAATCGGCGATGCAACTGCTCGCCTTCCCGCGAAAGCCTTCTCGAAAACGTTAGGCACACGATGCGCGGACTTTCTCTCTCGCTGAAGGCCTGCAGGACATTCATCCTGTCGCTCTCGTACTTGGTTGGATTCGCAGCGGCCTGCGATCGGCACACCGCCGAGGTGCCGCT
This sequence comes from Gemmatimonas sp., assembly GCA_040080315.1. Taxonomy (GTDB): domain Bacteria; phylum Gemmatimonadota; class Gemmatimonadetes; order Gemmatimonadales; family Gemmatimonadaceae; genus Gemmatimonas. The sequence goes on along the minus strand of JBEBIR010000588.1, from coordinate 2,338 downwards.
TGACTCTGCCGTTGCGACTGCCGAGCTGGTGAAGCTGAAGACTTCAGAGGCCGAGAAGGACAGTCTGATTCAAGATCTCCTCGCGACTTCCCGATTCGTTAACGAGATCAACTCGGAACTCAGCAAGGTTCGCCGACTGCGCGCAGACCGGCCAGTGAAAGTCCGAAAGGAGGACGGCACGCTCGTAAGTGCCGCAGCATACCGTGCGGGTATTCTCGAGCGCATCCGTGAGCTGACATCAATGCTGGAGGCATCGGAACAACGGCTGCAATTGAGTCGGTCGCGCGCTGAGTCTGCGACACAGCAAGACACACGATTGCTCGAGCAGATTGCCGAATACCAGCGAACGCTGACCGAGTATCGCGAAATCGTTGAGGACCAGAAGCAAGAGATTGCGAAACTGAACACACAGGTTGTCGCGCTCAGAGTAGACCGGAGCCGTTTGGTTGGCGAGAACACGACGTTAGCGGACTCCGTCGCCACACTCGCTGAGATCGACAACACCGTCTTCTGGATTGCGGGTTCGAAGGCCGATCTACTGCAGCGCAATGTGATCGTGGAAGAGGGAGGTGCGCGCGGACTGCTGTTGGTTCGACGTGGAAAGACGCTGATGCCTAGCAGGAACGTCGACGAACAGATGTTCACCGCCATCAACCGTGTGCAGACTAGTGAGATCCCCCTGCCGCGAGTGGATGTCTGGTATCGCATCGTCTCGAGACAGAGCCTTGAGTTCATTGATGGCGCGTCGAAAGGCCGTGTGAAGGGCGCGCTTCGAATTCACTCGCCTGAGAAGTTCTGGGCAGCATCGCGTCACCTCATTCTCGTCGAGGACAACTGATCGTGCTCATACAGCGGCCGCGCGTCTTGTGCCTCCTGCTCGGATTGATGTTTTCACCGGTGCGATCACTGCATTCACAGGAATCTGCACGACTCAATGTGGAGGTGGTGCGCGTGCGCGAGGCGGCGAATCTCACGAGCCCCATTGTGTTTTCGCTTCAGCGTGGCGCTGTGGTTGAAATCCTCAAGCGCGATGGCGTTTGGGCGCAGATCCGTTCTGAAAAGCGAACGGGATATGTCCGATTAGCAGCGCTCTCGATAGGGAGTAGCGATTCGCCACCTGTCGGAAAGGTGCCGCCGGTGCCGTCCACTGCACCACCAGCAACCCCTGCAACGACACCGACACCGACGACACGGGACTCAGGTCCTACCGCACCGCCAACGCAACCATCCGTCGCGGCCCCTCTGCAGTCAACTACACAACGCGACGCGAGCGCAAATGCGCCCCCGGCCGCGACGGCAACCGCACCCAAAGGCCAATCGGACGACCACCAGCGGGCTCGCACGCCGAATCACCTCTTTGCGCTCGGGATCAGTGCAACACCATCGTTATCGTCCGCCGCCGGCAATGGCGGTAGCATGCATCTAGCCGGACACGCGATGATGCAGCTGAGCCGCGGCCTGATAGGAATCGTAGGCATCGCTGGAGTAGGAAGAGGCGACGGATATCAGTCGCTGGTTGGAAGCGCAGGACTTTCACTGGCCCTTGTTCGGGTCGGCCGCGCGCGCTTTGACGTTCTTGGCGGTGGCGGCTACTACGCGGAGCAATCGAATGACCTGTCTCAGTCCGAGCAACCCGGCGTCGGCGCCATGGCGGGAGCGTCGCTATTGCTTCCGGTTGCAGGCCCAATTCGGGCGGCGATTGTGGGCACATATGTTGTTGGTCGATGGCAGCGCGCGCAGCCGCGCGACGATTCGCTTCGATTTTTTCGAATCGTGATCGGATTCGGTCTGTGACGACTTGTGAGACCGCTGTACTCCCACCCGAGCGCGCCGTGCGGCACGTGCGCATGAGTAGCGCCGATGTGTCTCGCTCTCACCGGAATTCACCATGAGCACTGCGCGCGCGCTTCGGCACGTTTTTGTTGGCGTATTGGCACTGACAGCTTGCTCGGAGCGCCCCACCGGACCTCTGACCGGTGCGTCAATTGAATCGCTCGCCGTTTCCGGCGTCCGATTCGACGCAGTCGAGTTCAAGGCAAGCGGTCGCTTTGAACTCGGCCTGGTAGCAACTGGAACCAATAATTCGGCGATACTTCAGACCAATGTAGGAATTGCGGTCACGCTCGATCCGGCTCTCGGAGGTGGGACGGCGTACACGGTCGCGCGTGACCAAACAGCCGCGACCGTGGCGAATACTGACGTACGGGCCGCGATATTGATCGACAATTCGAACTCGATGTCAACCTCGGATCCAAGCAGACTCAGAGCGGCAGCCGCGCAGCTGTTCTGGGAGACGATGCTTCCGGCGAATGCTGGGAATCAAGTGGCCGTCCTGGAC
>JBEBIR010000587.1:0-2793 GCA_040080315.1 Gemmatimonas sp. | reverse complement strand
ACCACCGCCCGCAGCCGCCTTGAGCAGCACGGGGAACCCAAACGATTCAGCGACGGCAATGGCCTCGTCGGCGTCGCGCAGGGCTTCTGTGGTTCCCGGAACGACCGGGACCCCCGCGGCAAGCACGAGTTGTCGCGCGGCGGTCTTCGACCCCATCGCGTCGATCGCTTCCGCTGGTGGTCCGACAAACGCCAGCCCGGCATCACGCACCGCGCGGGCGAACCAGGCGCGCTCGGAGAGAAATCCGTATCCCGGATGGATGGCTTGGGCGCCGGTGCGCGCGGCCGCCGCGATGAGTCGGTCGCCGAGCAGGTAGCTCTGACTGGATGGCGCCGGACCAACACAGACGGCCTCGTCGGCCTCACGCACATGCGGCGCACGCGCATCTGCTTCAGAGTACACGGCCACCGTTCGCACGCCGAGCTCCTGACAGGCACGAATCACGCGCAGGGCAATCTCACCGCGATTGGCAACCAGCAGCTTCTTGAACGGCGGTGTCGAGTTGGGCGTGATCACAGCGGAAGATTTCCATGCTTCTTGGGCGGATTGCGATCGCGCTTGCCCTGAAGCGCTGCCAGCGCCGCGATCAGTCGCGGACGCGTGTCACGCGGATCGATCACATCATCGACATATCCGCGCGCGGCGGCGATGTACGGGTTGGCGAACTTCTCCGTGTACTCGGCGACGCGGAGGTCCATCGCGGCCTGCGGATCGGGGGCTTCGGCGATCTCCTTCTTGTAGAGGATCTCGACCGCGCCCTTGGGGCCCATGACAGCGATCTCCGCCGTCGGCCAGGCGATGTTGAAGTCACCGCGAATGTGCTTCGAGCTCATCACATCATATGCTCCGCCATACGCCTTGCGCGTGATGACCGTGAGCTTTGGTACCGTGGCCTCGCAATATGCGTACAACAACTTCGCACCATGCTTGATGATACCGCCGTGCTCCTGCGCGACGCCGGGAAGGAAACCCGGTACGTCTTCGAACGTGACCAGCGGAATGTTGAAGCAATCGCAGAAGCGAACGAATCGCGCCGCTTTCATGGAGGCACTGATGTCCAGCACGCCGGCCATCACGGCGGGCTGGTTTGCCACAATGCCGATGCTGTATCCGCCCAGATGCGCGAATCCGACCAGAATATTTCCGGCGTAGTCAGCGTGGACTTCGTAGAACTCACCATCGTCGACCACACTGCGAATCACCTGGTGCATGTCGTACGGCTGATTCGCATTGTCCGGAATGACGTCCAGCAGCGACTCATCGCGCCGGTCGCGCGGGTCGCGTGCAGACCCGCGCGGAGGCTCGTCCACGTTGTTCGATGGCACGAAGCGAAACAGGTCGCGGATCTGTTGCAGGCACGCCAGTTCAGAGTCGCACGCGAAGTGCGCCACGCCGCTGGTTGAGGCATGCGTGTCCGCACCGCCCAACTGCTCCATCGTGACGTCTTCATGAGTGACCGTCTTCACCACGTTCGGTCCGGTCACGAACATGTAGCTCGTCCCCCGCACCATGTAGATGAAATCGGTGATGGCCGGTGAGTACACGGCACCACCGGCGCACGGCCCGAGAATGGCCGAGATCTGCGGAATGACGCCGGACGCCAGGGTGTTGCGGAGGAAGATGTCGGCGTAGCCCCCGAGCGACACCACCCCTTCCTGGATGCGCGCGCCGCCCGAATCGTTGAGCCCGATAACCGGAGCGCCCGCACGCATCGCGAGATCCATGACCTTGCAGATCTTGGCCGCGTGCGCCTCCGACAGCGATCCGCCAAACACCGTGAAGTCCTGCGAGAAAACAAAGACCAGCCGACCCTGCACCTGGCCGTGCCCGGTGACGACGCCGTCGCCGAAAACGCCAGCCTCACCATCCTCACTGGCTCGGGAGGTGACGAACCGGTCGGATTCCACAAACGACCCTTCGTCGAGCAGCACATCGAGTCGTTCGCGGGCCGACAACTTGCCCTTCGCGTGTTGGGCGGCAAGTCGCGCGGCGCCTCCACCAAGCTCAGCCGCGTCACGCGCAGCGGCCAGGCGCGCCAGTTTGTCTCTCATGGAAGTCGGTGTCGATGACATATCGCCCCAAGCTAGCGGTCGCTCAGGACCGCGACCAGCGAACGGCAGCGATGACCCTCCAGGACCTCGACGCCGTGGACCTGGCGCGCCGACTCGCTGGCGGCGCTATCGCGAGGGCATCGGCCGATTATCATGAAGGGTGTGCCGGCGCCGTTTCACCGCTGGCTCATCCGTGACGACCGGGCCCCAGAGCCCGTCTTAGCACGGGATCGCCCGACCGATAATGTCCGAGTCCTCCTTGCCCAACTGTCACCGAACGACGCACCCCAATTCCCATGCCTGAATTCTTTCGCCTTGACGACGACGCTCCGGCCCGCCGCCTCGCCTACACCGGCGCCATGCTGTTGATCGTGATTCCCTTCCTGCAAGCCGGTCAGCAACTGTGGCCACTGCAGCTCGGCGATATCCGCTGGCGTTTCGGCGCCGCCAATGCCCTCTCAAGTGTGCTGCTGCTCCCATTTCTCGGTCTGTCGATCATGACCCTCGTGGCCCGGAGCACCGAGAGCAAGGGTATTTCGCGTGTGGTGGGTGCGTTGGCCGCGCTGTTCGTGATTGGCTTGGTGAGCTCCTTGGTGCTGTTCGCGCTCGACGCGATGCAGCTCAAGAGTATTGTCACGTCCCAGATGATGGCACCGTTCGAGACCACATCCCTGCGTGTGGTGGCAGTCACCCTGATCTTCATGATCAGCTTCTGGATGCTGATGATCACTGCCTTCAAAAG
>JBEBIR010000586.1:0-2793 GCA_040080315.1 Gemmatimonas sp. | reverse complement strand
CTGCTCGCCGACGCCGACGCGATAAAGTTTGCGCATCACGCAGTCTCGACGGTTCGCGCGCGCACGCTGCACGATGAGGCACGCGCATTGGTGCAGGACATCGAGGCGGCGGAGCAGGAGCAGCGCAAGCGCGATGCGGCCGCCAAGCAAGCCGCCGATCGCTCCGATAAGGATATCGAGCGCGCCGCGCGCCGCGCAGCCGAAGACGATGCGCGACGTCGTGCGCGTCGGCCGAAGGCGGGCGCCCGATGAATCGTCTGCGTGACTGGCTATCGGCCATTGACTGGACGGCCTGGCAAGGCGACGAGTGGTCGCTGATGGGCGTGAATTTCGCGCATCCATTGGTGCTGTTGCTGTTGTTGCTGCTCCCGATCTGGTCGTGGTGGCGACGGCGGCGCGTGGGACAGCAGGACGCGATTCCGTTTCCGCTCACGTTCATGCTGGCCACTGGACCTCGACCGCGTCTGGCCTGGATGCGCTGGCTTCCGTGGCTCCGAACCGTGGCGGTTGCCGGATTCATTATCGCCGTCGCACAACCGCGTTCCGGTGCCCGCGCGACACGCGTGTCGAGTGAGGGCATCGACATCGCATTGGCGGTTGATATCTCCAGTTCGATGTTGGCGGAGGACTTTCAGCCGCAGAATCGCATTGAAGTGGCCAAGGAAAAGGTCAAGCGATTTGTCCTCGGTCGGAAGTCCGACCGGGTCGGTCTCGTGGCGTTTTCGGGCGAAGCGTTGACGCAAGTGCCGCTGACGACGGACTACCCGGTGCTGCTCGCGGCGATCGACAACCTGCAGGTTGGACAGCTCGAAGATGGCACGGCCATCGGCACCGCGATCGCCACCGCGGCGAATCGTTTGCGCACCGCTCCTGGACGGTCGCGCGTGATGGTTCTGCTCACGGATGGTGAGAATAATCGTGGCGCCATTGATCCCAGAACGGCCGCGCAGGCGGCCGCCGCGTTCGGCATCCGCATCTACTCCATCGGTGTGGGCAGTGAAGGGATGGCAGCCGTGCCCGTTGGACGCAGCCTGTTCGGACTGCGCTACGAGAATCGACCTGTCAAGATCGACGAAGCGCTGCTGACAGAGGTCGCCGCAACGACCGGCGGGCGATACTTCCGTGCCAAGGACGCCGAGGCGCTGCAGAATATCTACGAACAGATTGACGCGCTGGAGCGCTCGATCGTGGAACAGCGGGCGTTCGTGCGCTATACGGAACAGTTTCGATGGCCGCTGGGGTTGGCCATGCTCGCGTTGCTGATGGAGCTGTACATTCTCGCCAGACGGGGCGTGCTACCATGAGTGCGCTCCCTCGCCTGGTGTTTGACCTGCCCTGGTTGCTCTTGGCGGCGCTGGTGCTGCCGTTGGGCGTGTGGGTGCTGCGCCGCCTTCGTGCACGACAGACACGCACGCGTCTCGGACGTTTTGCCGAAGCCAGCGCGCTCAACCGGCTGCTGCAATTCACCGGCACGAGCCCAGGAGCCCGAACCGCCCGACTGGTCACGGTCGGCATGCTCGCGGGCATCGCGCTGGCCGGCCCGCGTTGGGGGTTGGCGCGCGGTCCGGCCACGGCGCGCGGTATCGACATGGCGATTGCCCTCGATGCCTCGCTGTCGATGACCGCGACCGACGAACGTCCGTCGCGTCTCGAGCGCATGAAACAGGAAGTGCGTCGGCTTCGCGCGATGTCGCGCGCCGATCGCGTCGCGCTGATGGCGTTCGCCGGGCGCAGTTATATCCTCACGCCGCTCACCACCGACGACGGTGCGATCGAACTGTATCTCGATAATCTGGATCCCAGCGTCGTGGGTCAGGCGGGCAGCTCAATTGCCAAAACGATTCGCCAGGGAACCGAGTTGCTGCTGGCGAGCGATGGCGGCGCCGATCGCGCGTTGGTGGTCATGACCGATGGCGAAGTGTTCGAGCCCGCCGAAGATGTGGAGACCGCAGCGCGCGAGGCCGGATCGCAGGGGATCAGCGTGGTCACGGTTGGCTTCGGCACGGAGCGCGGGAGCACCATTCCCGTGCGCGACGGCAGTGTCGTTCGCGAGAAGCGTGATACCGACGGCAAGGTGATTGTCACCCGATACAATCCTGACTTGTTGCGCCGTGCGGCCGAAGCCGCCGGCGGAACGTTCATTGCCGCCGATGCGTCCGACAAAGCCACGCGTGTGCGTGCGGCACTGCGCTCATTGCGAACCGCACGTCGCACCGTCGATTCGCGCGAAGATCACGTTCCGCGTTTCCTCTGGGCCTTGGTACCGGCGCTGTTGTTGCTTCTGTACGATACGTGGACCATGAATCGCCGTGTCGTGCGCGACGGTCCTGCCACTATGCCGTCGGCGGCTGGCGTCCTGCTGCTGTTCGTGAGTGCGCTCACGATGGGGTGTGCCCGTCCACCGGATCCGGCGCGGCTCTTCGCCGACGGCGATGTCAAGGCGGCGATCGCCGGGTATCGCGGCATGGTGGCGGACGGCGACACCACCGCGATGACCCGATACAATCTCGGCACGGCGTTGCTGGCCGTCGACTCGCTCACCGGAGCACTGGAATTGTTGGAGGCCGTTCGCCGCAGCACCGACGGTGAGTTGCGCATGCGCGCGCGATATAACGCCGGGCTGGGTCAGCTGGTGCTTGGGAGAACGCCGGACAATCCGGACGCCGCTCGCGCGCTCGACGCCGCGCGTGCGGCGTATCGGTCGTTGCTGCAGGATCGCTTCAACGATGGCGATGCCAAGTGGAACTACGAACTCGCCTTGCGTCATCCACCGCCGAACGGTGGTGGTGGCGG
>JBEBIR010000585.1:0-2796 GCA_040080315.1 Gemmatimonas sp. | reverse complement strand
CCGCGCAGGAACGCGAGATAGCGGGCTCCGCTCCCTTGCGTCACGCGGCCAACCACTCCCAGATGATGCGCGAACAATCGGCAATCAACCGTTGTGCAACCTTCTGGTCGGGAATGCCGCGCGTCAGTATCGCAATCGCGTAGGGCGCTCGAGTGGCCGGATACACCAATCCGGCGTCGTGCAGCGTGGCGGTAATCGAACCGGTCTTGTGCGCGATACGCGTGCCCGTTGGCAACCCGGCGGGAATCTCGTCGACGAACGCCTGCGCCTCGAGAATAGCCAGCATGTCACGCGTGCTGGAGGCGTTGGCCACCTTGCCCCGCTGCAACGCCACGAACAGCGCCACCAGATCGTTCGCCGTCGCCGTATTGTTGAGTCCCGCGCGGAACGCGAGGTTGTCCTCCACGCCACGCAAGACCTGCATGCGCGTCGCACCGAATTCACGCGTGAGCGCCGTGATGCGCTTCGCATCGAGTCGCCCGATCAACGCATTCGTCGCGAGGTTGCTCGAGTGGGTGATCATGCGCGTCGCGAGATCCTTCAGCGGGACGTCCTTCCCCACCAACAAATACACCGTGCTGTCGCTGTCGTCGGACGCATTCAACGAATAGTCGGACTGGTCGACGATGGACTGAAACCGATTCTCGAGACGCATGGTCTCGCTCGGGCGCAGACGGCCGCTCTCGAATTCTCTGAACAGCGCAAACAGCACCGGCACCTTCATGGTGCTGGCGGCGTGAAACACCGAGTCACCATCTATCACAAGACGTCGTTCGCTGGCCAGATCGTGAACGACAATCGACGCCTGCGCGCCAGGCACCTCGGCGATCCGGTCCAGCAGGCGCGCACGGACACGCGCCAATGCCTGATCCGCGGTCTGCGCGTGCGCCACGGTGGACGCGATGAGCAGCGATGCACACCCAAAGGTGCGGCCGAGCGTGAGCAGAGTCGACATCGAGGTGTCAAAGGGTGAACGCGAACACATCCTTGTCGAAATCTGTCCTCGCTGCGACTCTTTCGCGATGGAGTATCGCGAACTCGAACCGGCCGCGACGTTGCGGCACCTGGTTCGCTGCTATTGGATGCTGACCAGTGATCCGGGCGAGCCGATGGCGACGCCCGAGCCGGTGCTTCCCGATGGATCGCCGGAACTGATCTTCAATGCCGCCGATCCGTTCCTCGCGCTGGATCAGTCCCTGAAAAGCGGGGTGGTGCAGCCGTTCGCGATGCTGGTGGGCCAGATCACCGGTCCCTTCACTGTCGGGCCGACCGGCAGAGTTGATCTCATCGCCGTGCGATTCCAGTCCTGCGGCGGTGCACTGGTGTGCGACGACCTTTCGGCCATTACTGATCGTTGGGTTGACATTGATCAACTCCCGCGACCGGAGCTCGCGTCGACACTCGGCGAGTTGACGCGCGCGGCAAGCACGGAGGCGCGCGCGGAGATCCTCAACCATACGATCGCGCGACTGATCGGCAGCGGTTGGGGGCCCGACCCCGAAGTACTGGCCGCCACGCGTGCGATCAGCGCGTCACAGGGTATGGTTGTCCTTGAAGAGTTGGCGACATCGTTGCACTGCTCGCTGCGCCACCTGCAGCGACGATTCTCCACGCAGGTGGGAATCTCGCCCAAACTGTTGGCGCGCATTCGTCGCTGTCAGCGGGTCTTCCACGCGTGGCGCGACGATCCACGCAGCCTCTCACGCGTCGCCGTCGAGTGTGGCTACTTCGATCAGTCGCATCTGATTCGCGACTTTCGCGAACTGGCCGGCGCCGCGCCCGCCGCGTTTCTGGCGAACCAGCCGGAGTTCACGCAGTTCTTTCTGCCCACGTCGCGCGCGCCGTAACTGCACCGGGCGCCGATGTCGGTTACCGCATCGGAGGGGGCTGCGTGCGACGCGGATCGCCCGCCAGCCGCAGCGACTCGAGCACCGCCGTGATCAACTGCGTGTGCTGCGCGTCAGCCGAGATCGTCGCAAAATGGTCTCCGGGCTGGAATCCGTACCAGCCGAATTGCGAGTGATTGCCACCCTCGATGCGCACCCACCGTGTAGTCGACGGCAGGAGCCGACGGTTCGCCTCGATCTTCTCCACAGACGCCAGGCCGTCGCGCGTGGCGTAGATCTTGGTGACCGGTCGCTTGTACCGCGACAGGTCCACATCACGCGGATGAGACGTTCCCACCAGCAAGAGCCCCGCGATACTGCGGGCGCCCAGCTCGGCGAGCTCCGAGACCATTCGCGATGCCACCACGGCGCCGCGCGAATGACCACCAATCAACCACTGCCACGCGCGCTCGTCCTCATGAATGGCACTGAGCGCGTTGAGCAGCACCTCGGGCGAGTCCGCGCCCCCGAATGCGCCGCGACGCGGAAGCTTGACCAGGATGACCGGGAAGCCGGCCGCCGCCACCGCGCGCGCCAACGGTGCGTACGCCACCGGATCGACCAGCGAACCGGCAATGAACAGCAATCCGACGGGCACCTTGTCCGTTTTCGTCACCGACGAGAATCGGATCACTTCGCCGTCCGGTTCCACCACCACCTGTCCGTCACTCTTCATCGCCACCCGCGCATCAGACGTCGCGCGATACGCCACGACACACCAGAGCACGAACGCCACAGTGGCCGTCAGCCCGGTGGCCATCCACACTCTGCGAATGCGGTGCCACATGCTCCGTGCCATCACGACTACAGTCCCAAATGCTTTAACACCGCAGGTGGCGGTGCATCCCACTTCGGCAGCGCCATGTTGCCGATATACCCCAAATCTTTCATACCCGCGTCGGTGGTATAG
>JBEBIR010000584.1:0-2801 GCA_040080315.1 Gemmatimonas sp. | reverse complement strand
CGTCGCACGAACAGCAGCCGTTCCACGTCGGCCTGAGCGTACACGCGATACTGCGCATTGCCGCGCAACGGTTCGGGCAGCACTCGTTCCCGCTCGTAGTACCGGATGGTCTCAGCGTTAACCCCGGCAAGGCGAGCCAGCGCTCCGATATTCAGCGCCGGTGGTGATGGCGGCACCGGAACTCCACGCTCGATCATCTATTCGCTCCGCGAGGGATTGACCTTGTAGTGACTACAAGGTGTAGGATACTACGTATGAGCGACTCCTGCTGCCCCAACCCCATGCTCGCCGGTCCACCTTCAGGCGACTACCGCCGCGTGCTGTGGGCTGCATTGGTTATCAACGGACTGATGTTCGTGGTGGAGATGATCAGTGGCGCCGGCGCCGGGTCCTCTGCGCTGCAGGCGGATGCACTCGACTTCCTCGCCGACACGGCGAACTACGCAATCAGCCTGCTGGTGCTTGGTGCTGCGGTGCATGCGCGTGCGCGTGCGGCAATGGTAAAAGGACTCTCGATGGGCGCGTTCGGACTGTGGGTTGTGTGGCGAGCGACGACGATCGCGTTGGACGGCGGGGTGCCAGAGGCGCCGGTGATGGGTGTGGTAGGCACACTGGCACTGCTGGCGAATCTGTCCGTTGCCGCCATGCTGTATCGATTCCGCACCGGCGATAGCAACATGCGCTCGGTTTGGCTCTGCACGCGCAATGACGCCGTGGGCAATATCGCGGTGGTGGCGGCGGCAACCGGCGTATTCGCGACCGGGCGCGGATGGCCCGACGTGGTCGTTGCATTGGCCATGGCGGCGCTGGCGCTTCGTGCTGCGGTGCAGATCGTTCAGCAGGCACGCGGAGAGTTGCACGGGCACGCCTTGCAGCCCTGAGACTACCATTGTACTTCGCGCTCGATTGTCGAGGTCACGCTGACGTCAACGGCACCCTCGGTGAGCGGCGCAGCGTTTCTCTCATGCGCACCGCAACGAGAATTCCCGAGGCGCAGGTGAGCGCGGCGATGAGCCACATGGCGGCAGGCAGCCCAAGGGCATCGGCCGTGAGCCCCGCCAGCAACGCACCCACGGCGTAGCCCAGGTCGCGCCACAAGCGATACACCCCCACCGCCGATGCGCGCCACGACGGATGGGCGACGTCGCCGATAGCGGCGAGCAGCGTGGGATAGACCATGGCGGTGCCAACGCCGAGGAGCGCCGCGCCGGTGCCAAAGCCGGCGAAGCGCGACGACACGGCCACCACACCAATGCCGACGGCTTGCACCCACATGCCAGAGGCAATGAGCCACTTGCGGCCCACGCGATCAGACCACGCGCCGGTGAGCAGTTGTCCCATGCCCCACGTCGCGGGGTAGATCGCGGCGAGTGTGCCAACCTGTCCAATGTCCATGTTGGCGGCCGCGAAGAACAGCGGGAACAACCCCCACGCCATACCGTCGTTGAGGTTGTTGACCAGTCCGGCTTGGCTGGCGCTCGACAGGTCGCGATCATGCAGTGTGGTGCGCCAGAACACCTCGCGCTGCGTCGGCACGCGTTCCTGCGACCGCGCGTTGTGCAGCGCCGACTCGGCAACCACATGGTGCGATGTTTCGCGCACCGCGACCACCGAGAGCAACAGTCCGATCGCGACGAACGCGACGCCGAGGTAGAACGGTTGCGGGCGCAGTCCATAGTGCGCGGCGATGAACCCGGTGGCGAGTGCGCTTCCGGCCACCGCGAAGTAGCCCGCGAACTCGTTGAGCCCCATCGCGAGTCCGCGCTTCTCCGGTCCCGCGAGGTCGATCTTCATGATGACCGTCGTCGACCAGGTCAGACCCTGACTTACACCGAGGAACGCATTGGCTACGAGCACCCACGTCCAACTGGGCGCCCACATCAGCAGAAACGGCACGGGCACGGCGACAATCCAACCGGCAACCAGCACGTGCTTGCGCCCGAAGCGATCGGAGAGGCGTCCGGCGAGATAGTTCGTGCACGCCTTGGTGACGCCGAACACGACAATGAACGACAACACGGCGCTCTTGGCGGCGATCGCGAATTCCTGCTCGGCGATAGAAGGCAGGATCGAGCGCTCCATACCGACCATGGCGCCGACAAAGGCATTGATAACCACTAGCAGCGAGAACTGTCCGAGGTTCTCGCGAAGTCCGAGGCGTACGCCCGTCATCGCGGGCGCGTTGCGGGCCGTTCGGTTGTCAACACACGTCCCGGCAAATCACGCCCTCAGAAGTACGTGGCCATCCCCGCCTGATATCCGCCCAATCGCCCCGCCGCGTTTCCCAGCAGGTCACGCGTCCACTGCCGACGATAATTTAACTTGAACACCGTGCCCGATGTCGGCCGAAACGTGACGCCAGGAGCCAGCGCGAACACGTCGTCACGAATGGGAAGCGCCGTGCTACGGAACGTCCCCACGTTGTAGTCGACGTACTCCACGCGCAGCGCGGCGTTCAGTGTGGCGTTGCGAAGGCCCAGCACACGCGGGCGCCACACCGGAATCACCGCGTCGAGATGCGCGCCCCACTGGCGATTGCCGAATAGTTCGGCCAACGATTCCGGTACGTCGATGCGAGCCATCGCCGCCTCGCCACGAAGCGTGAGCGTGCCAATGGAGACGGCCACATCAAGCGCTGACAGCGACAGTCGTCGACGGGCGTCGACCGCAACGCCTTCGGCCCGAAACGAGTTGTACACGGCGCCATAGTACGACAGTCCGACCTCGCCGAGCCCGCGTCGTTGCAGTGCCAGACGGCCGGAGAGAGCGGGCGATCCGTTGTTGTCCTCCTCGAATTGTCC
>JBEBIR010000583.1:0-2817 GCA_040080315.1 Gemmatimonas sp. | reverse complement strand
CGTTGTCCCGGACCGTTGACTGGTTGGTGTCGGCGGACAGCATTCTGGGTGGTATCCCAACCGCATCGCGGGATTTCATTCTGTTCCGATCGCTGAATGAAGCCACGCAAGATCTGGCGCGACGCTTTGGCCGTGACATTGGTCAGTGGACATATGGCAGTGAGAAGCTGCACCACGTGCGTGTGGCGCATGCCCTGGATGGACTGGTCGCGGACTCTTTGGATGCGCGACTGTCCCTTGGTCCGCTGGCGCGCGGCGGTTACGCGAACACGCTGAATGCCACGGGCAACGGCGACAACCAGACAGCGGGTGCGAGTTTGCGCGTGATTGTGGACCTCGCCGACTGGGAACGGGCCATCGCCACGAACACGCCCGGGCAGAGCGGTGATCCGCGCAATCCGCACTATCGAGATTTGTTTGGACCATGGGCGCGCAGCGAGTACATCCCGCTGCCCTTCAGCAACGCGGCCGTTGAGAAGCGGATCGAGCATCGCGAGATCCTCCGACCATGAGTCACGCGCCTGCGCCGCTGCGCCTGTTGCTTGCCGAGGATGACCGACTCCTTCGCACATCAATCGTGCGCGGGTTGCGAGAAGCATTGTATGCGGTCGATCACACGGGCGTTGGCACGCAGGCCCTCACCATGGCGGAGGCAGAACGATTTGACGCGATCATTCTGGACGTGCTGTTGCCAGGTATGAGCGGTCTGCTGGTGTGCCGGGCCATTCGCCAGCGGGGTGACCGCGTGCCCATTCTCATGCTCACCGCGCTGGACAGCGTCGAGCAGCGTATCGCGGGTCTCGACGAAGGCGCCGATGACTACCTCACCAAGCCGTTCGATTTTGGCGAATTGTTAGCGCGCCTGCGCGCGCTCACGCGACGCGCACTCGATGTCGCGCCGGCGTCACTCGTGGTGGGCGACCTGGTGATCGACACCCGGCGTCACACCGTGCATCGTGGCGAGCGGGAGGTGGCACTCACCGCCAAGGAGTTTGCGTTCCTCCACTATCTCGCGCGACACGCGGGCACCGTCGTCAGCCGTGCCGATCTGATGACGCATGTGTGGGATGACCAACGCGCGACCTATACGAACATCATCGACGTGTACGCGAGTCGATTGCGCCGGAAGATTGACGACGGCGAAGCGCATCCGCTATTCACCACCCTGCGCGGAACGGGCTTCGTGCTTGAGGCGCCGCCGTCGTCGAAGCCGGTCGCAACCCTGCCGCGCGCCCGTCCACATCGGCAGGGCTGAGTGATGTGGTGGCCGTCGTCGCTGCGATCGCGCCTCACGCTCTGGTACACGCTGTTCCTGGCCGTCCCGCTGGTGGCGTTCGCGATGGTGTGCTATCTGGTCGTTTCACGCACGCTGGAGCGACGCACCGATGTCTTCATCGCTGACGCGATGACGGCGTTTTCGCGCGAGTTGGCCGCCGAGCGTCGCGCCGCCCTGCCGCTTCGCGATGCCATGCAGCGCACGGTTGATGAGGTGCGATTCCGCGCGCTGCGCATCGCGATTCTCGACCGCGATGGCAAGGTGTTCGCAATGAGCGCGGTGGCGGAAGTGGACGACAACGTCCCCGGTGGTCCGCATCGACCTTCGGCGGAGAATGAGCGCGACATCCTCGCCGCATTGGCCACGCGCGATCGTCGGTCTCCGATTGCGCTGACCGTGGACAGTCGCGGGAGCACGTTTCGCGTGCTGTCGCGACCGTTCGACGCAGAGACGCAGCCGTTCACGCTCACGGGGGCGTACGCGCTGCGCGACATCGATGAGGTATTGCAGCGACTGCGTGAGATGTTCCAGCTCGCCATTCCCGTGCTGCTTGTGGTTGCCGCCGTCGGTGGGAGTGTGCTCGCGCGACGCAGTCTCGCCCCCGTCGCCGCGATGGCCAGGCAGGCGGCCGCCATCAGCGAAAGCAACCTGCACGAGCGACTGCCGGCCTCCGGCGGTGATGAACTCGTCGGACTGGCGCGCGTCGTCAACGGCCTGCTGGATCGACTGGAAAGTAGTTTCGACCGTCAACGTCGCTTCATCACAGATGCCTCACACGAGCTGCGCACGCCCACCGCGGTGGTTCGTACGGAAGCGGATGTCACCCTCTCGCGCGAACATCGCACCGAGGCAGAATACCGTGCGTCGGTGGTCGTCATCCGCGACGCCGCCCAGCGCCTCACGCGCATCGTCGACGATCTGTTTCTCCTGTCACGCGCGGACTCGGGTCACTTGGTGCCGCGTCGCGACGCCGTCTACCTCGAAGAAGTGGTCCACGATGCGACGCGGGCCGTGCGTAATGTGGCGCAGCAGCGCGGCGTCGAGGTCACGCTCGGACAAGTCGTCGAGGCGCCCTGCGTCGGCGATGCGGATCTGCTGGGGCGACTGCTGGTGAACCTGCTCGACAACGCGATCAAGTATTCGCCGCGCGGCACTACCGTCACCGTCGAGATGTCCCAGCGTACATCCGATATCGAGATTCTCGTCATCGACGCGGGCCCCGGCATTCCCGACGCCGATCGTGAGCGCGTGTTTGAGCGGTTTGTGCGACTCGATGCGGCCCGCGTGCGCGTCGACGACAGCGCGACCAGCGGCGCCGGCCTCGGACTCGCCATCGCTCGGCGCATTGCCGAGATGCATGCCGGCCGACTGGAACTCGCGGAATCGCGGCCCGGACGAACGGTATTTCGCGCGCTGGTGCCGAGCGCCTGACGGCGCTCTCGGGCCTGTCACGGGCGTTCTTCTGCAACAGCGGCACGGAGGCCGTCGAGGCCTGCCTCAAGTTCGCGCGGCGCTACTGGTACACGAAGGGCGAACAACGC
>JBEBIR010000582.1:0-2836 GCA_040080315.1 Gemmatimonas sp. | reverse complement strand
GTCGCAGGGGATGGACACAGTCGGTCACGTGCTGCTGCGCGGCGGTGTGGTGGAGTCGTGTGGTCCCGGCGCCGTCACGCCTGATGGCGCCGAGATTATCGACTGCAGCGGGATGATTGTTGCCCCGGGCTTCATCGATGTGCCCGTGCATTTGCGTGAACCGGGTCGGGAGGATGTCGAGACGGTGGCCACGGGTGCACACGCCGCGGCGGCTGGTGGATTCACTGGTGTTTGCGCCATGCCGAACACCAAGCCGGTCACCGACAATCAGGCCACCGTCGGATTCGTCAAGCGTCGCGGTAAGGACGCGGGCTTTGCGCGCGTGTACCCGTATGGCGCAATCAGTGTGGCGCAGAAGGGCGAGACGCTGGCCGAGATGGGCGAGATGGTGGCCGCTGGCGCCGTGGCATTTTCTGACGACGGGCGTCCGGTTGAGAGTGCGCACATGATGCGCACCGCACTTGAGTACGCGCGCGCCTTCAACGTGCCGGTCGCCGAACACTGCGAGGACATGTCGTTGGCGCGCGGCGGCGCGATGAACGAAGGCGTCGTGTCGGCGCGACTTGGGCTCAAGGGCATTCCTGCCGAAGCCGAAGAGATCTACGCGATTCGCGATATCCTGCTGGCCGGTCTCACGGGCGGTCACATCCACCTGTGTCACCTCAGCACGAAGGGCTCCGTTGAACTCGTGCGCTGGGGCAAGGAGCGCGGCATCAACGTGACAACGGAAGTGTGCTCGCACCACATCTCGCTGACTGAAGACGCCGTGGAAGGCTACAACACCAACGCCAAGATGAACCCGCCGCTGCGGACGGCGGCGGACATCCATGCGTTGCAGCAGGGGCTGGCCGACGGCACGATCGACCTGCTCGTGACCGATCACGCGCCACATCACTACGACGAGAAGGAACGCGAATTCGCTGATGCCCCCAATGGTATTGTGGGACTCGAAACCGCGCTCGGCGTCAACTGCACCTACTTGCTGCATCAGGGCGTGCTCTCGCTTGCGCAGATGATTGATGCGATGTCGTGTAAGCCGGCCCGTGTGTTTCACCTCCCCGGCGGCTCCTTGGCGCGCGGCAGTCTGGCGGATGCGACGGTGTTCGATCCCACGCGTCGTTGGACGGTCAATGCGGCGCACTTCAAATCGAAGGGTCGCAATACGCCGTATGGTGGGCATGAACTCACGGGGCAGGCACGCATCACGGTGGTGGGCGGCCGTGTCGTGTACCGCGCTCCCGACTGACCCCTCGTGCCGTGAGCGACAGCGCAACCGTCACGGCGCGTGAGGTGAGCGCACAGGCCGAGTCACTCGCGGCCTGTTGTCGTCGCCTGCATGGCGGCGGGCTGCTGGCCGGCGCCGAAGGGAACTGCTCGCTGCGGCTGCGCGACGGTACCCTGCTGGTGACGGCGTCCGGCGTTGATAAGGCGACCATCGGACCACTCCAGATCCTGCGCCGACACGCGGATGGTACGGAGTGTCACACTGAAGACTCGACCCGTGTGATGCGTGACACACTGCCTCGTGACAGTCAGCAACGCCCGTCGTCGGAACTGAGGATGCACGTCGGGATCTATCGCGAGCGCGGTGACGTGATGGCGATCGTGCACGCGCATCCACCGGTCGCGACGGGGTTTGCCACCGCCGGACGGACAATTCCGGCCAATGTGCTACCGGAAGTGCCGGTGGTGGTTGGTCCGGTCGCGCTCGTTCCGTACGGGCGTCCCGGCACCGAGGCCCTGTCGGAAGCCATCGCTCCATTTGTCGCCGATCACGAGGTGTTTCTGCTGGCCAATCATGGCGTGACGGTGGTCGGCCGCTCGTTGACCGATGCGATGGTGCGAATGGAGAGTGTCGAACAAGCGGCGCGCATTCTGCTCGTCGCTGAACTGTTAGGCGGTCCACGGGTACTGCCCGTGAGTGAGTCGAGCGCGTTGGCGAGCCTGTGGGGAGGACCGACCTCGCGTACATTTTCAGGAACGCATTCCACGGACGCCCTTTCATGACGGAGACACGGATCGTGTCGATTGATGAGGTGCGCGCGCTCGTCGCCGAGCGGCAGCGATACGATGACTGGCTGACGGCGCTTGACGCTCGTCGCGACGCAACGCCGGTGCGCGTGTTTGAGCGCGTCTACGGCGACTATGTCGCTCGGCGCAGTGACGTCATGACCCGACTGCGTGAGCATGTGGGAGCGCTCACCACCTTGGGCGGCGATTTGGATTCGCGCTTGGACTCGCTCCAATCCAGGCTTGGCGCGCTCGAAGACGAGCGGGCCGAGGCCATGCTGCGAACCGCGGTCGGCGAATTCGATTCCGACCGATGGGAACAGGTTCGGCAGGATGTGGAAGCGCAGATCGCGGAACTCGAGGAACAGCGTACCGCGCTGCAAACAGAAGGCGACGAGGTGCGCACGCTGTTGACGAGTGCGCGCAGCGAGCCCGAAGTCGAAGCGACGGCGACCGCGGAAGTGCCGATCGAAGAATCCGCGGCACTCGAAACACACGACGACCTGGCACAGGCCGCCGTCGCCGCGACGGAGACTCAGGCCGAGGTGGTGGAGCCGGTCGTCGAGGGGCTCGTGGAAGAAGCCATGACAACGTCTGCGATCGCGCCGAGCGCCGACGATCTCGCAGAGTTCGATAACGCGCTGGCGTTGTTTTCCAACGACGCACCAAACGGCTCGTTTGCCGCGCCAGCCCCGGTGATCACGACGCCGTTGATGGACGGCCTTGATGTGTTCGACGACTCGGAGCTGGGTGACCTGCGGATGGCGCCACCGGCACGCGCGACGGCAACGGCAACGCCGCCCGCAAGCAACAATGTTGGTGATGC
>JBEBIR010000581.1:0-2845 GCA_040080315.1 Gemmatimonas sp. | reverse complement strand
GCAATTGATCCCTCTCGGTTTGCACAGCTCCCGCCCTCTGGATTACGCGTCACGTGGATGGGCCATTCGACCACACTGGTGGAGATCGATGGCGCGCGTGTCCTGCTTGACCCGGTGTGGAGCACGCGACCGACCCCGCTCGCGGGGATAGGGCCGGCCCGCTGGTATCCGCCACTCATTGCCCTCGACCAGTTGCCGCGCATCGACGCGGTGCTCATCTCGCACGATCACTACGATCACCTCGACGCGCCAACCGTTCGCACGCTGGCCGCCACCGGTGCGCTATTTGTGGTGCCGCTGGGTGTTGGTGCACATCTGGAGTATTGGGGCGTGCCGAGCGGTCGCATCGTGGAGTTGGACTGGTGGGATAGCACACGCATTGCGGCGCTCACGATCGTGAGTACACCGGCGCGACACGCGTCGGGGCGCATGGTATTCGACAAGGATGCGACCTTGTGGACCGGGTACGCCGTGATTGGCGCCACGCATCGCGTGTACTACTCAGGCGATACCGGTCTATTCCCGGCCATGCGCGACATTGGTGCGCGCTATGGACCATTCGACTGCACGCTGATCGAAGCAGGCCAGTATCATCGCAGTTGGCCGGACTGGCACATCGGCCCGGAGCAAGCGGTGCAAGCGCATGCGCTGGTGCGCGGGCGCGTGATGCTGCCGGTGCACTGGGGATTGTTCCGGCTCGCGTATCACGGATGGACCGAGCCGATTGAACGTGTGATGGCCGCGGCAGCGCTGAGCGGTGCTGCGGTCGCTACGCCGCGGCCAGGGGAAAGCGTGGAACCGACGCTACCGTTGGTGACGACGCGCTGGTGGCCGGTGCTGCCGTGGCAGACGGCGCAGCAGCATCCGATTGTGTCGTCGCAGAACGGTGCGCGGCAGTGACTAGAAGAAATCCTGCAGCCAGGTCTTCACGCGCCCCGCCAGCTTGTCCACGCCGGCGCCACTGCGCCCGGTCCGTCGCGTAACCACACCGCTTGCCGCGACGCGATGGGCACCGTACAACGCGAGTCCCGCCACGGTCGCGAAACGCGGATCGGCCACGGTTTCCACCAAGCCGTCGATCTTGTCACCAGGCACACCGACGCGCACACCCAAGCCGAAAATATCGGCCGCCAGATCGGTGACCCCTTCCAACGATGCGCCGCCACCGGTCAGCACGATGCCGGCATTCAGTCGACCGGAGAACCCCGCCGACTGGATTTCACGCTGCACCTTGTCGAAGATCTCATCCATGCGCTGATGGATGATGTGCGTCATCAACTCGCGCGAGAGATGCCGTTCGCCATGCGTGGGCGTGGCCGGTACCGCGATCAACTGGTCGACGGTCATCAGCGGCTCATACGCGCACCCGTACGCTTCCTTGAGCTGTTCGGCGTCGCTCTGTGTCACGCCGAGCCCCTGCACAATGTCGCTGGTCACGGCATTGCCACCATAGGCGATCGTACCGAGATGGCGAATCTTGCCCTCGTGAAACACCGCGAGGTCGGTGCTGCCGGCACCCAATTCGATCAGCGCGACACCCAGTTCCTTCTCTTCTTCTGACAGCACCGCCAGTGCGCTGGCCAATGGCTCGAGCACCAGTTCCTTCACCTTGAGTCCGGCGCGATCAATGCTCTTGCGCAGGTTCATGGCCGGCGAGCTGCCGATGGTGATGAGATACATCTCGGTCTCGAGTCGTGTGCCGATCATGCCCACGGGATCGCGAATCCCGTCGGCTTTGTCCACCCGATACTCCTGTGAGATCGCGTGCAGCAGTTCGCGATCCGGCGGAATGGCCATCGCTCGCGCCACCTCGTTCACGCGATCGACGTCGGCGCGCTGAATCTCGGCACCACTGATAGCGACCACGCCCGACGAACTGATAGCGCGCACGTGTTCGCCGGCGATGCCGACGTACAGGCTGTCGGGTGCCACGCCCGCATGCTTGCTGGCTTCATCGACGGCCTTGCGAATGGATCGCGTGGCCTCCTCGATGTCGGACACGACACCGCGTCGCAGCCCCATGGTGCGTGTTCGCCCGATGCCGATGACCTTGAGCATGGGTGCGCGTGGGAGATCGCCGTGCACCGTGGCGATCACCGCCGTGGTGTGGCCGGTGCCTATATCGAGTGCGGCAACAATTGGATCGGTTGTCATGGCTGTCTGGCGATCACCTGGTCCCGAAAGCGAAGGTCCAACTCGACCACGCGCAGATGGTTCCGCGCAAGATCCGCTTCCACTGGTAATATGTCCTTGAATCTCGCTACGGTCACGTCAGGCGTTGTCCGAACGATGATCGCGTTGGCCATCGCCGGCCCGGCGGCACCCACGGCACCACCGGTGAGTGTAAAGCGAAGTTCGTCACTACTGGCGCGGCGCGCCTGCGTCACGCGTGCATAGATGGCCGGGGCATTCTGGCGCAGCCCCTCCAGCAGCGAGAGCACGGTGCTATCGGCAGACGACAGGACGGGCATGTCGAGGGGCGTGACCGATGGATCAATCGGCAGCACCGCGCCGGTCGCATCGGCAGGCCGCAGACCGCCGCGTGCCGGAACGAAGGCCACCGGCGCGCGCTCCGTCACGCGCACCCGCAGCGTGCCCGGTAGGTCGCGCTCTACCTCGACACGGAGGACCATGGGATGGGCGACGACGCGTGCGACCAACGCGTCCAGTGGTTGCCACACCGACTGCGTGGTGTCGACCTTGAGTCGTTGCATCAATTCCGATGCCTTGGCGTACCGCACCCCCTCGAATTCGACCGCGCGCACGTGGAAGAAGTCGAGTCGGGAGAGCGCCAACGGTCCCCACCATGGACTGGTGACCATCCCCAGCGCGGCCGCCACGCTGG
>JBEBIR010000580.1:0-2850 GCA_040080315.1 Gemmatimonas sp. | reverse complement strand
GACATGACACTGTGCGCAACTCGTGGTGAACCGCGCATGCCCGCGCTGCGCCATGACTGCGTCGAATGTTCCGGGTGTCGAGTCGATCACCGGCCGAACGCCAATCAGCAATACATCGTGCCCCGGCGCCGACAATGGCGCGGCTTCAATTCGCGCGCACCCACTCACCGCAATCGCTCCCGCCAGCACGACACAGGTGACAGGCAGCATCCCGTTCGTGGTCTGAATCCACTTCGCACCGCGACGCGCGTGCACTGTTGTGGTTGTCACCCGTCACCTCACCAAGTCACTCCGCCACCGACACTGCTGCTTGACCTCTGAGTGTAGTGTAGAGTGAGATGCCCTCTCCATCCATCGCCCGAACGGATGAGTAAAGAGCTATGTCGTGCCTTCCCGGTGGTAGTACGCGGATATCTGCAGCCGGGTGTGCAAGGTGAGTTTCTCCATCACATTGCGGACATGACTCTTGACAGTGTGCGTCGCAATGTTGAGGCGCTGCGCGATCTCCTTGTTGCTGAGACCCTCACCGATGAGATCGATCACCTCGCGTTCGCGCCGCGTCAGGCGCACATCGTCAGTGGCCTCCTCATGTCCGCGGTACACGGCTTCGTTGGCAATCTGCGCGAACAGGGTGTCCGTCATGCGCGCCGGCAACACCTTTTCGCCCGCCGCCACCCGGCGAATCGTGGCCACGAACTCGTCGAAGCCTGTATCCTTGAGCACGAACCCCGCGACGCCGGCGTTGACGAACTCCACGATCTCCTCGTTCACGGGAAGGAGATCCATGACAATGACCTTGGTAAACGGCATGGCCTTCATGAGCGAGGCGGCGGCATGCAAGCTGTCCTGATCACGCAGGCCGACATCCAGCAGTACCACGTGCGGCTGCAGATCGACGTCCATGATCGAATCCAACGTCGGCGTAGGCACCACGCGGACATTGGGCAAACGATCAAGCATCGCCGAGAGCGCTTCGCGCACCAGACGATTGTCATCGACAATAGCGACTCGGATTGCCAACGCTGGATTCACGGACGTCTGAAGGGGTTGTGTCATGGATTTCGTCATTTGAAACTTGCACCGGGGGGGGGGGATCGCTACCACGGCAGAGTGGCGACTGCTGACTCATGCTTTTGGCTGATTGCCTCACCCACACGTGCGGAGTACCAATCATGGTGAGCCAATCGGCTCGCGCGTGGTGTGTTCCCTGTTTCCACCCATTTGCTGCCTTGGTGTCCAGATGAACCTGCTTGACGCGGCGCGCCGCCAGCGCCGATGGGCGCGATGACAAAAGACGCGGGCTTGCACAAGATCCCGATCACGATTCTGGTCTGCGACGACGACGAAGACGACCGAATGCTCACCAAGCTGGCGTTGGAGGGCGCGCACATTTCGAACGCCGTCCGATTCGTGTCAGATGGCGCACAATTGTTGGACTATCTCTATCAGCGCGGCGCGTACGCGGGCGAGACGGGAGCGGCGCCGCGCCCCGGACTGATTCTGATGGACCTCAACATGCCCAACATTGATGGGCGCGACGCACTGAGGCGCATCAAGGAAGACCCGTCATTGAAGAGCATTCCCGTGGTGGTGCTCACCACGTCCCGACTCGGCAGGGACGTCATTGAAAGCTACGATCTGGGCGTGACGGCCTTTATTCAGAAGCCGGTCACGCTAAACGGGTTTCTGGTCGCCATGAATGTGCTTGACCACTATTGGCTGGAGATCGTCGAGCTGTCGCCGAGGGGTGGTTAAGCGCGTTTTGCATCGGCGATGTGGAGCTGGACGGTCAACGCCTCGCGCGGAACGCGCTAGGGCGCTATCGTGAGCGCGTTGCTTTTTCGCTCACCTTTGGAGGACCGCTGCCATGTCACGCCGCCTCACCATCATCGCGACAGTCGCTAGTGCCACGCTCGCGTTGTCCGTCTTCGCACTGCAACGCGGTGCCAAACCGGCGTCCGCCGCCACCATGGACGATCATTCGGCCCACATGCGCGCGGACGACCTTGCGTCACCCGTGATGCCTGCCGGTGAGTTCTCCACGCAGCAGGACGATCTCAAGTTTCCCGCCAGCAATGCGCAGGCAGCGGCGCGACTGGCCGCGACCCCGCGACACGGTGAGTGGGTGAAGTTCCCGGCGGCGGCAGGCTCGACCGATACGATCATGGCATGGATCGTGTATCCCTCCACGAGCGCCAAGGCTCCCGTCGTGGTCGTGGTGCACGAGATTTTCGGTCTCTCGAGCTGGGTGCGCGCGGTGGCTGATCAGGTGGCGGCCGAGGGCTTCATCGCCATTGCTCCGGACTTTCTGTCGCGCGTGCGCGGTGGTCCGAGTTCGGTGGAGCTGGCAAGTGATACGGCCCGTCGGCTCATCAGCGGTGTCGATGCAGCGGAGCGCAATCGCGTGGTCGCGGCCGCAGCGAACTACGCGATGATGCAGCCGGCGGCCACGCCGCGATACGGCGTGATTGGGTACTGCTGGGGCGGCCAGACCACGTTCATGCACACGATCAACGGTGGCCTCAAGGGATTTTCCGGTGGCGTCGCGTTTTACGGCCTGCCGTACATGACGGGGGGTACGCCAGCAACCGCCACGACCGCAGCGGTGCCGGCGTCGATCAACGCCGATTCGTTGGCCAAGATCAAGGCGCCGATCATGCTGCTGAACGGATCAAAGGATGCGCGCATCGCGGCCGCAATGCCGGCGCTCGATTCGATCATGAAGAAGCTGGGCAAGGACTACGCGGGCACAAACTACGATGGTGCTGTGCACGGTTTCCTGCGAGCGCAGGGCGATGGCCGCGCACCGCGCGCAGCGTCCGCAACGCTACCCGTGGCGGAGACCGAGGC
>JBEBIR010000579.1:0-2863 GCA_040080315.1 Gemmatimonas sp. | reverse complement strand
CGCGACCCCGCAGGTAGCCGACGCCCAAGAGGCGAGCTACACACGGAAGCTGCTAGCCGACCGCAACCTTCGTCTCAAGAAATTGGGAGAGGAAGCGGCCGAGCTCGCCGTCGCGTGTGCCGACGGCGACGGGATGCGCGCTGCCGACGAGGGAGCGGACGTGATCTATCACACACTGGTCGCATTACGAGCACTCGACGTGTCGCTGAACGACGTTCGACGCGTGTTGTCACAGCGGGTGGACGCTCCACGACGTTAACTTCGCAACAGACCTTGCCACGCGCCTGACGGCGCCCTGCCCTTCGGAGCCTCCATGTCACGTGATGCCTTTTGTCTGACGGTCACACGTCGCGCCACACTGTCGCTCATGTGCGCACTGACCCTGTGGTCCGCTGCGCCACTGCCCGCACAGGAGGAGCCTGTCGATGCGGCCGCCGTCGCGAAGATCCGCGACGAAGCGTTCAATCGCTCGCAGGTCATGAACCTCATGTCCTACCTCACCGATGTGCATGGACCCCGCCTGACGGGCTCACCCATCGCGCGCCAAGCGGCCGACTACACCATGGCGCAACTCAAGGGATGGGGACTCGCGAACACGCGTCTCGAGTCGTTTCCGTTTGGACGCGGGTGGACCAACGACAAGTTCTATGCGCAGGTCACCGCCCCGGTCGCGTTTCCGGTGATCGGATATCCGCAAGCCTGGACGCCGGGCACCAACGGACTGCTCAAGGGCGATATCGTCTACGTGCGTATCGACTCCGAAGCGGACATCGCGAAGTACAAGGGGCAACTGGCCGGACGAGTGGTGATGCTGGCGCCGATGCGGGCGGTCGATGCGCGCTTCGCGCCACTCGCGTCGCGACGAAGCGACGACGATCTCGCGCGCATGGCCGCAGCGCCGATGCCAACGCCGGCCGCGGTGGGTCCGCGTCAATCGGGGCCGCGCACGGCCGCGGATAGTCTCGCGCAACGTCAACTGCAAGCGCAGATGGCCATAAACGCGCGACGTCGGGCGTTCATCGAAGGCGAGAAAGTTGGTGCAATTCTTGAACCGGGCCGCGGCGATGGTGGCACGGTATTTACACCCAATGGCGCATCACGCGATCCGCTCACGCCGGCGATCACGCCCGTCATCACGGTCGCGATCGAACACTATGGACGCATTCTGCGCACCCTCGAGAAGAACATCCCGGTCGCCATCGAACTGGAGATCAAGAACACGTTCTACGATGCCGACCTCACGTCCTTCAACATCATTGCAGAGATCCCCGGAACCGATCCCGTGCTCAAGAACGAGATCGTTATGCTGGGCGCGCATTTCGATTCCTGGCACGCCGGTACGGGCGCGACCGACAACGCAGCCGGCTCGGCGGCCATGCTCGAAGCGGTACGGATCCTCAAGGCCAGCGGACTCCGGCCGAAGCGCACCGTTCGCATTGCGCTCTGGACCGGCGAGGAGCAGGGCCTGATCGGCTCGCGCGCCTGGGTCCGGCAGCACTACGGCACGCGCGACACGCTCAAGGCGGACGCGGCGAAGTTCTCGGCATACTTCAATCTCGACAACGGCACCGGCGCCATACGCGGCGTCTACGAGCAAGGCAACGCGGCGGCCGCGCCCATCTTCAGCGCCTGGATGAAGCCCTTTGAGGACAAGGGAGTAAAGACGGTGACCCTCGCCAACACCGGCGGCACCGATCATCTGGCGTTCGACAACATCGGACTGCCTGGGTTCCAGTTCATTCAAGATGAAGTGGAGTACGGCACGCGCACCCATCACTCGAACATGGACACCTATGAACGCGTGCAGGAGGCGGACATGAAGCTCAACGCCGCGGTCATCGCCTCCTTCGTGTACCACGCCGCGAATCGCGCGGAGCTGTTCCCGCGGAAGCGTCCGGCCGTTACGCCGTAGTCAGTCGGTGCGGTCGCGCGTCACGGCTCGCAGTGCGCTGCGTCGTCACGTATGATAGTGCCCATGACCGGATCTCCCGCACCCTCCGACCTCGAAACGCGCCTGTCGGGACGCTATCGGGTCGAACGTCTGCTCGGCCGAGGCGGCATGGGCGCCGTGCATCTGGCGCGCGATCTGCAACTCGATCGCCTGGTGGCAATCAAGGAACTGCCTGACGAGTTCGCGATCGATCCGGCGCTGCGCGAGCGGTTTGTGCGCGAAGTCAAAATGGCGGCGAGTTTCTCGCATCCGAACATCGTGCCCGTGTATGCCGTGGAGGAGCAGGGACAGTCGCTGGCCTTCGTCATGGGATACGTGGAGGGCGAAAGCCTTGCCGAGCGGGTCCGACGGGGTGGTCCGCTGTCTGCTCGCGAGTCCGTGCGCTTGTTGCTCGACGTCGCGTACGCACTGGCGTACGCGCACGGCCGCGGTGTGGTGCATCGCGATATCAAGCCCGATAACATCATGATTGAGCGGGCAACGGGTCGTGCGTTGCTGATGGACTTTGGTGTCGCTCGATCCATTGATGCCGCGCCGACCGCGCGACCGGGGATGACTCGCGTTGGCGAGGTCGTGGGCACCCCCGAATACATGAGCCCCGAGCAGGCCACCGGCGAAGAGGTCGACGGACGCAGCGATCTGTATTCATTGGGGCTCGTCGCGTACTTTGGTGCAACCGGAAGGGTGCCGTTCGGAGGCGACAGCGCGGCCCGCGTGCTCATGCGTCAGCTCACCGAGTTGCTGCCCCCGCTTGGCTCAGTGCGCAGTGACTTGCCGCCGGCGTTGGCGGAGGCGGTCGATCGGTGTTTGGCGAAGTCGCGGGACGAGCGCTTTGTCAACGCCGGCGCGTTGATCGAGGCGCTCGATGCCGCGCAGGCCGCGGCGCCCGAGGTCCCGCTGGCCATCCGACTG
>JBEBIR010000578.1:0-2864 GCA_040080315.1 Gemmatimonas sp. | reverse complement strand
AACCAGAATACCGGTAAGGAAATGCCGGCCACCGCGACCCCGTTGGTAATCCGGTCGACGCCACGACGTGCGGCCGCGTACACGCCGGCAGGGACTGCGGCGAGCAGTGCGAGTAGCGTCGCGACACCGATCAACTCCAGTGTCGCCGGTACGCGCTCCATCACACGGTCCAATACGGGACGTCCGTCCGTATAGCTGTATCCCCAATCCCCGCGCAGAAACGCCGTCAACCACGCGGCATACTGCACCGGGAGCGATCGATCGAGCCCCATCGCGAGTCGAAGGCGCGCGATGTCCTCTGGCCTGACGTTGGGGTTCTCCAGATAGGTGGACAGTGGACCGCCGGGGGCGAGGTGCAGCAGTCCAAAGAGCAACAGCGAGATCACCAGCAGCAGTGGAATCGACTGCGCGATCCGTCTTCCGATCATCCGCATCACGGCGGTTGCATCTCCCACCGGAACACATTCCAGAACGGTCCCGCGTTGGTGGGATTCCCCGTGAAGTGTCGCAGGCGCACTGGGACCGCATCGATCTTTGCGGTGTTGTAGAGCGGAATTTCCGGCGCCAGTTCGGCCACACGCTGCTGCGCGGCCTTGAGCAGTCCAATCCGCTCCGACTCGTTCACGGTGCGGTCGGAGCGATACAGCAGGGCGGTCAGCGCCGTGTCGGCGAGATAGTTGATGTTTCGCCCGGCTGGTGGCGCGCGATCTGCCGCAAAGAACAGCGTGATCTCCGGGTCCGCGCCTTGCTGCCACCAATGCAGCATCGCGTCAAAGTCTCCATTGAACCACAGACTGCTGATAGATGTGCCGTCGATCAGTTGCACGGTGGCCTCAACACCGATCGCGCGGAACTGCTGCTGCAGCGTTTGCGCGACGTTCTCACGAATGGCGAAACCCGCCTGCGTGATCAGCGTGAACGACAGCCGGGCGCCAGCCTTGGCGCGAATGCCGTCGGCACCGAGCCGCCATCCCGCCGAATCAAGCAAGGCCTGCGCCGTCGCCGGGTTGTAGTCGTACGTGCGCACGCTGGGTTCATACGCCGGCGACAAGGGCTGGATGGGGCCATTGACGACCTGCACGAGGCTATCGAGCAGCGAATGTACGATCAGCGAGCGATCGACCGCATGCGCCAGCGCTCGCCGCACCACGACATCGCGAAACGGAGCGAAGCGCTTCTCGTTGAGCGACACATGCTCATACCCGTTGCCTACCACCTGATTGAGCCGCAGTGACGGCAACGGCCGCAACTCGCGCACCTTGTCCCACGGCACCAGCGCGACCATGTGCACTTCGCCGGCCTTCAGCTGATTGATACGCGTGGTGGTGTTGGTCAGGAACCTGAACAGAATGCGTTTGATCTTCGGGAATTCAGCACCCTGCCAGTAGTTGGCCACCCGCTCCAGCAGGATGTATTCGCCAGTCTTCCACTCCGCCACCCGATACGGACCCGTTCCCAAGGGGGCGCGATTGTAGTCGTTCGCCGAATTCAAGTCGCGTCCATTGAGCACGTGCTTCGGCAGAGTGCCGCGCACGAATTGCAAGCGGTACGGCGCGTACACCTCCCGGTAGTGGACAACCGCGGTGAGCGAATCAGGGGTGTCCACAGAGATGATACGGTCAAATCCGTCGACACTCTCCGGCTTCCAGTCGCCTTTGTTGATGGCGTCGACCGTGAATTTCACATCAGCCGAGGTGTGCGCGACACCGTCGTGCCATCGGACGCCCGGGCGCAGCCGCCACGTCACATCCATGCGGCCATCCGGCAAGAGCGTGACACCCCCGTTCTCCAGCGACGGAATTTCGGCGGCCAGCAGCGGAATGATCTTCATCTGCTCGTCGTTCACGACCAGACCCTCCACCACACACGACTCGATATCCTCGAGGATGTGCGTGGCATACCGATTCATGGTGTCTGGCTCGCGATCGTAGCCCACAATCAGCAGATCGTTCGAGGGACCAGTGCGATTGGCATCACCGCGACTGCAGCCCCAGACTCCAACCAGCAACCCCAGCGCCGCGAGTCTCCCCCCCCACGTTCGCGCGACAACCAGAACGCGATTCACAATGCCTCCATCAAGCGGGCTGCCAGCGGTACGGGTATCGCCCCGCGACTCAGCAGCTCATCGTGAAAAGCCTTGAGGGAGAACCCGTGTTCTCCCTTCGCCACGCGCTGACGCATTCGTAGATCCATGATTCCCCGCGTCCCGAGCCAGTACATCAGGGCCGTCGCCGGAAACATACTGTTCTTGGTGGTCTCACTGATCGCCACGTCTCGCGACATGCCCACCGTGGACTCGTAGAATCGGACACACTCGTCAAACGACCAATCGCCCAAATGCAACCGCAGGTCGACGACGGCGCGCGCCGCCATGCGCACGCCGCTGTGTTGTTCAGCGATGTACTCCAGTTCCGTCAGGAGCGGCGGGTCGAGTTCACCGACCAGCAGCGTCGCATAGCACGCCCACCCCTCCGCCATCGAACCGCCGAGGAACATGCTAATGCGACTGGCCGCGTCGACGGCGGCAACAGTACCAATGCGCGAGGTCGACCGGTGCATCGCATGCCAGTTCTGCACATGATGCCCAACGCCACCATGATGCACGACGTGATTCAGCGTGATGACGCTGTGATTCCACGCCTCGAGTCGTGCCTGCTGTACCGCCGGCGTCATCGACTCGTCGATAGGTGTCACGACATAGTCGTGCACGTCATAGCGATCGAACGGCGCCGGTGAACGGTAGAACAACCAGTACAACGCGGGCGCCGCGGTGCGCGCCCACGCGGGAACTGGCACATAGCGAATAGGCCAGTCGGGCCAGGTCACCATGTCTTCGGCACGCACGCCAGCGCGAATCGCACGCC
>JBEBIR010000577.1:0-2875 GCA_040080315.1 Gemmatimonas sp. | reverse complement strand
TCTTCACCACCGGCGGCCACTCAGCGTATCATCAGCTCACCGACGAGCCGCAGTATATCAACTACCCGCACATGACGCGCGTCGCGAAACTGGTAGCCGACATCGCACTGGAACTAGGCAACGCCGCGAAGCGGCCCATGGTGGACAAGCCCTTATTGTCCTCCAAGGGAGCCTGTAAACAATAGTACTCAGTACTCAGTACTCAGTACTCAGTACTACGTACTCAGTAACTGCACCCTCTGCACGGCATCGACGGTCTCGATGCTCAGTTCCAGTGACGAGACCGTCGTGGGAGTGATGCGCCGTAACTGGCGGTAGCCGATGGTGGTTCCGGTGGCGATTGGTGTTGCCGTACCGGCCGACACGGTCCACGACGACACGCGCTGTCCCTTGGTGATGTCTTCGCGCAGATCGAGCACGGACACCAGCTGCGGCGTCGGGAACCGGATCGTCAGCACGCCCGATGTCGCGCTGGTTTTTTTCCATGACGCGCGATCGTGGCGCGTGTCTCGCGCGAACATGGTGTCGAGCGTTGAGTGCATGCCCGCAAGTCGTGCCACATCCGTTTCGTGCAGTAGTCCGTCGCGGGTGGGCGGCACATTGAGCAGCAGTTTGGAATTGCGGCCAACGCTGGAGAAGTAGATCGCCACCAGCTGATCGACCGTTTTCACACGCGTGTCTTCCGCCGGGTGATAGAACCAGCCGGGACGGATGGAGACATCGGTTTCGCCGGGACGCCACACGGAACCATCGGCATGACCCTCCTGCAGTGCACGAATCACATCGTCACCACTGGCGCCGATAAATGGCACCGACTCCGGTCGGATGGTGCTCCAATTGGTTTCGCCGGCCACCCCGCGTTCGTTGCCGATCCAGCGCACATCAGGTCCGGCATCGGAGAACATCACGGCGCCGGGCTGCAGCTTCCGCACCAGCGCCCACGTGCGCGGCCAGTCATAGACCTGTCGCTTGCCATTCGGACCCTCGCCATTCGCGCCGTCAAACCAGACCTCGTTGATCTTCCCGTAGCGCGTGAGCAACTCGGTGAGCTGCGCCATGAACACATCGTTGTAACGAGGCGAATCGCCGTACACGGGGTGATTGCGGTCCCACGGCGAGCAGTACAAACCCGGCTTGAGACCTTCGGCTCGGCACGCGTCCACAAACTCGCCCACGACGTCGCCCCGGCCCTGTTTCCAGGGACTCGAGGCGACTGAGTGCGTAGTGGTCGCGGTGGGCCATAGGCAAAAGCCGTCGTGATGTTTGGCGGTCAGGATCATGGCTTTGGCGCCGGCCGCCTTGGCCGCGCGCGCCCACTGACGAGCGTCGAGTCGAGTCGGGTTGAAGGTTGACGGCGATTCCTTGCCGTCGCCCCACTCACGATCGCTGAACGTGTTCACGCCAAAATGAAGGAAGATCGCCAGTTCCTCCCGTTGCCATGCCAATTGAGCCGGCGTCGGCCGGGGGCGGTCGGCGACCGTTGAATCGGGCCACGTGTGTGCCAGCAATCGATTGGGTCCGATAGCTAGAAGGGCCGCGGTACCGGCCAGCCCGAGCGCGGCGTCCTTCAACAGGGCACGCCGCTGGAGGGAGTGAGGTGTCGTGAGGGGGGAGTCCATGCCGCTACGGTATCGCCCAACGCGCGTCTTCGCACGGGTGGCGGCAGGTTGATTGGATTTTGGCCATCGGTGGCAATCGCGCTTGGCCCGTCAGGCGGCTATCATTGCCAACAGTTTCGTCCCCCCGTGACGCGGGATATGTCGGAAGGCCGTTTGGATCGCCACCAGCCGCCCCGTCACCGCAATTCCTCCGACTCTCACTCCATGTTCGAGAATCTTCCGCTCCTCGCGTTCGGCGCGGGCATCGTCGGCCTGATCTGGACCTTTGCAACCTTTCTCGGCGTCAAGCGACAGCCGGCGGGTACGCAGGCCATGCAGGATCTGGCGCACGAAATCCACCTGGGCGCCATGGCGTTCCTGCGCGCCGAATACGTCGTGCTCATTCCCTTCATGCTGATTGTCGCCGGCCTGCTGGGCTGGACGATTGGCATGAAGACCGGCATTTCCTACGTCATCGGCGGTTGCATGTCGATTGCCAGTGGCTGGATCGGCATGCAAGGCGCGACGGCGGCGAATGTGCGCACGGCCGAAGCCGCGCGCTCTACGGGTCAGGCGGCCGCGCTCCGCATCGCCTTTGGCGGCGGCTCGATCATGGGACTCGCTGTGGCCTCATTGGGATTGGCCGGCGTCGCGATCGTGTTCGCGTTCCTCGCCAACACCGAGATGAGCAGCAATACCAAGCTGTTCTCCGAGATCATCTCGGGCTTCGCCATGGGTGCGTCGTCCATCGCGCTGTTCGCGCGCGTGGGTGGCGGCATCTTCACCAAGGCCGCCGATGTCGGCGCCGATCTGGTGGGTAAGGTCGAAGCCGGTATCCCCGAAGACGACCCGCGCAATCCGGCGACCATCGCCGACAACGTGGGTGACAACGTGGGTGACGTGGCCGGTCTGGGCGCTGACATTTTCGAGAGCTATGTGGGTGGTATCGTGGCTGCGATCGCGCTCGCCGCGACCAGCACGTTCATTCCCGACGCCACGCGACTTGATGCCATGCTGCTACCGGTGGCGTACACGGGTGCCGGACTGGTGGCCTCGTTGATCGGCATTTCCATGATGCGTCTGCTCGCCAAAGGTGATCCGGCGAATGCCCTGCGTTTGGTCACGTTCATCGCGGCCGGACTGTTCCTGGTGTTTGCATATTTCCTGACGTCGATGTTGCCGCTCAACATGACCAGCGAGACCGGCGAGATGTATCCGGTGCTTGGACCGTTCTGGGCAGTGGTGGCCGGCACGGTGGCCGGCATCGCGATTGGACT
>JBEBIR010000576.1:0-2879 GCA_040080315.1 Gemmatimonas sp. | reverse complement strand
ATCTACACCCGTGGCGCGTCATGTGTATGAGACCGGCGCACAGCACGGCAAGCGCGTGCAGGCACTGGGTGGCGCGAAGAACCACATGGTCGTCATGCCCGACGCCGATGTGCAGCAGGTCGTGGACGGTCTGCTCGGCGCTGCGTACGGATCTGCGGGCGAGCGCTGCATGGCCATCAGTGTCGCCGTGCTCGTGGGCGATGTGGCCGACGAGGCTATTCCGCGCTTGGCGAATCGAGTGCGGGCCCTGCGCATAGGAGATGGTCTCGACCCCAATGCAGAGATGGGGCCGATTGTGTCACGCAAAGCGCGCGAACGCATAGAGCGCTACATCGCCATCGGTGTGGAGGAGGGTGCGGAACTTCTCGTCGATGGCCGGCACGTTGAGGTAGCGGGATACGAGAACGGGTTCTTCACCGGCGGCACCTTGTTCGATCGTGTCACCACCACCATGCGCATCTATCGGGAAGAGATCTTTGGCCCGGTGCTCTGTTGTGTGCGGGTGCCGGACTTCGCGAGTGCCATCGACGTGGTGAACGCACATGAATTTGGCAACGGCGTTTCGTGCTATACGCGCGATGGCGGCATCGCACGGGAGTTCGCTGCGCGCATCGAGGTCGGTATGGTGGGCATCAATATTCCCATCCCGGTACCGATGGCCTGGCACGGCTTCGGTGGATGGAAGGGCAGTCTCTTTGGCGACACGCACGCCTATGGCGAGGAAGGCGTACGGTTCTATACGCGACAGAAGTCGGTCATGCAACGGTGGCCGGAGCAGATCGGATCCGGTGCCGACTTCATCATGCCTACGGCGCGATAGCGATGTTTGTCGTCCTGATCGTCGTCTTTGTGCTTGGGTACGCGGCGATTGCGTTCGAGCATCCGCTGCGTGTCAACAAGGCCGCGCCGGCGCTCTTGACCGGCATGCTCATCTGGTCGCTGATCATGCTGTTCCACGATCAGTTGGACCTGACGGAGAATCCGGAGCAACTGGTTGAGCGTCTTTACCATCATCTGAGCGGCGCGGCCAGCATTCTCTTCTTTCTGCTCGGCGCCATGACGGTGGTCGAGTTGATCGATGCGCATTCCGGATTTCAGGTGGTCACCGATCGCATCGTCACCAGCAATCGGCGCCAGTTGCTCTGGCTCGTTGGTGGCATCACCTTCGTCTTGTCGGCCATCCTCGACAACCTGACGACCGCGATTGTCATGGCCGCGCTCATGCGCAAGCTGATGACCGAGCGTGAGGATCTCTGGACGTTCGGGGGCGTGGTGATCATCGCGGCGAACGCCGGCGGCGCCTGGAGTCCCATTGGGGACGTCACCACGATCATGCTGTGGATCGGCGGACAGGTGACGACGTGGAACATCATTGCCAAAACACTGCTGCCCAGCATTGTGTGCCTGGTGCTGCCGCTGCTCTGGTTATCGCGCAGCGCCAGCGGTCATGTCGTGCGCCCGCCCGATGAAGCCGTGAGCACGCACGGAGCGGTTTCCGCGCGCACCCGCATCACGGTGTTCTCCCTCGGGATCGGGACCCTGTTGGGCGTACCTGTGTTCAAGAGTCTTACCCACTTGCCGCCGTTCATGGGCATCATGTTCGGTCTTGGCATTCTCTGGTGGTATACCGCGCGAGTGCACTCGGGTGATGATGAGAATCGCGGACAGTATCAGGTGACCGCGATTCTCACGCGCATTGATCATGCAAGCATTCTGTTCTTTCTTGGCATCCTGATCGCGATCGGTGGGCTTGAGACCTCAGGACATCTCACTCGACTGGCGACCACACTGGATCGGTGGATTCCCAATGTGTTCGCGCTGAACACGGTCATCGGAATCCTGTCAGCGATCGTTGACAATGTGCCGTTGGTCGCGGCCGCGCAGGGCATGTATCCGCTCACCACCTATCCGCCCGATCACACGTTCTGGGTACTACTGGCGTTGTGCGCCGGCACCGGCGGCAGCTTGTTGATCATCGGCAGCGCGGCCGGTGTGGCGGTCATGGGCGTGCTGAAGATCGACTTCATGTGGTACGCGAAGCGAATGCTGGTACCGGCGGCCCTAGGGTACGGCGGCGCCATAGGCGCCTTCTGGCTCATGTGGGGCTGAACTCTGCCACAAAAGCGATCTACAGGCAGCCCCTTCGTGTCCTTAGTGTCCTTCACGGTAGAATTCGATTGGAGCGCTAACGCGGCATCGCTCCGCGAGGACGAAACGCCACTTCATCGAGGTACACCTCGGTCGTTCCTTTCGACTCATCGCTGTCCGACTGAATCGTGATCCCCACCACCTCGAACGCATCGACGGGCACGGCGGGAAACGCCTTGCGCAAATCACCGGCAAGATCTCGCACAATGTCCTGCCACGCATCGCCCGTCGCACCGATTGCCACCAGCCACGCTTCCGGAAGCGTTGTCACCACCAGCGAACGGCGCGAGGACACAGCCTCCAGAAACGCCCCGTCGATGAAGCGCTCCCCATCCTTGTTAAGCGCGTTCCACGTGTAGCCGAACAGTCGGGTGGCGTTAGTGGCGCCCGGTCGTTTGTCCACCACGACGAACCAGAGTTTGAACGCCGCGTCGCTCGCTCCACGTCGCCGCAAACTCGGATCCACGCCGCGTACATTCCCGGGCACACGCAGTCGCATGGACAAGGACGGATACTCAACCGGACGAAAGCGCACGCTGACCGTGGTCATCTTGATGGCGCTCTGTCTGGTAGCCAGGTGACACGCCCGACCCGTGCTGGCCCCTTTATCCGCGACGATGGAGAAACCATCAAGGAGGTCGCCTTCACGACCGCCGTTGCCGGCATCATAGATGAACTCGTACTCCCGTCGAAACTCGCCGAGATCACGTTGATCGCAATGCAGGACGAGG
>JBEBIR010000575.1:0-2879 GCA_040080315.1 Gemmatimonas sp. | reverse complement strand
CTTTGCAGTGGGTTATCGGGTGACGACCGCGACGGAGTGGCCCACCTGGAAACCCGGAACGGAGTTCAAGGCACGCCGCGACTCGGTGATGGCCGCGAAAAAGTAGTCAGGCTTGCAGGTGTGATTCGACGAACCACAACTGCTTGTCGGCCTCACCGGTGATCCGCGTCAGCAGGTCCGTCGTGATGGCATCGTCGGCCGCGTCGGCTTCAGCAATGTCGGCGCGCGCCGCGTTGGCGCAAAACGCCAAAGCCTCGGCCACCACGTGCACCCATTCATCGGATGTGTCAACGTTGAGCGGGCATCGCGGCAGCTCACTGCGCGCATCAACCGCCTGAACCGTTCCTTCCGCCACGCAGCCCAACTGCACGGCGCGTTCGGCGATGTCGTCGGACCACCCGACGGCTAGTGCGGCGGTGGCATCGAACAACTCGTGCAGCGGCATGAAGCGCGGGCCTTTCACATTCCAATGCGCTTGCTTGGCCTGACGTTCGAGATCGAGAAAGTCGGCAAGGCGTTCGTTGAGAATCATCCCCAGCGCCGTGCGTGTATTGGCGGGCAGATCGACGCGAGTCGGGAACGTCGTCTTACTGATGTCGGTCTTGGCGACTTTTGAAGGCTTGGCGGCCATTGGGTCCTCGGGGGTCATCGAGCAATGAGTGGAACACTGGTTTCACGGCCGTCAATGCAACGGCTGCACGTGATACCCACCAGCACGCGGATCGTGCGAAAATCGCGACGATTGAAGCATGTTGTTGCCATTCCCGTGCGCGGTAGCGGTTGACCCCGGACAGCGTGTGGGTGAAATTCCTGACTTGGCCGGAATCTGTTGCATTTCCGGTTTGGAGGGGTGGCCGAGAGGCTGAAGGCACCGGTTTGCTAAACCGGCATAGGGGGCAACCTCTATCGCGGGTTCGAATCCCGCCCTCTCCGCTCCGCGGGTTCGCTGCACCGCAGCGGGCCCGCGTTCGTGTTGGTCGCAGTTTTCCATCCGTTCGACTTGCCGACCCCTGGGTCCGGTTTCGATTATGTCGTCAGACGCTGTTCGCCCGCGCGTGCGATTCGCACCGTCGCCCACGGGATTCCTGCATGTTGGTGGCGCGCGTACCGCGCTGTTCAACTGGTTGTACGCGCGCAAGTACCACGGCGAGTTCCTCCTTCGCGTCGAAGACACCGATCGCGCGCGCAGCACCGACGAAAGCACTCGGGCCATCTTTGAGGGCCTCGAGTGGCTGGGGCTGTCGTGGGATGAAGCCGTCGTCTATCAGGGCGCCAATGTCGCTCGACATTACGCCGACGCGCATCGCATGCTCGAAACGGGCGCCGCGTATCGCGACTTCACGCCGCCCGCCGAGATCGATCGGCTGCGCGCCGAGGCGGAGGCCCGCGGTGACGCGTTCAAGTTCGATCGCACCATGGCGGAGCTGAGTGACGCGGACACGCAGGCGAAGTTGGCGCGGGGCGAGTCGTACGCGATTCGATTCAGGGTGCCCGAGGGCGTCACGGAGTGGGACGACCTCGTGCATGAGCGCATCGCGTTTCCGAACAAGGACATCGAAGACTTCATCATTCTTCGTTCCGACGGGACGCCGGTGTACAATCTGGCGGTCGTGTCGGACGACATCGACATGCGCATCACGCTGGTGATGCGCGGTGATGATCACATTTCGAATACGCCCAAGCAGATCCTGCTGTACCGCGCGCTGGGAGCGACCGTGCCGCAGTTTGCGCACGTCCCCATGATTCTGGGCGCCGACGGAAAGAAGTTGTCCAAGCGACACGGGGCGACGGCCGTTGGAGACTATCAGCACCTTGGGCTGCTTCCCGGCGCGATGCTCAACTTTCTCTCGCTGTTGGGCTGGTCGACGGGTGACGACATCGAAGTGATGACGATGCCGCAGTTGATCGAAAAGTTCGACACCCGCGGCCTGCAGAAGAAAGCCGCCATCTTCGACACGAAGAAGCTGGAGTGGATGAACGGCCAGCATCTGGCCCTCATTCCGCTTGCTGACCTGGCGCCCATTGTCGCGCCGGCACTGGTGAAAGCGGGATACACGACGCGCGCGGAGTTGGAATCGCGCCGCGACTGGTTCCACGGTTTGCTCGACCTGTTGCGCGTGCGTTCGCGGGTCATCGACGACATCGTGCGTCAGGCCGCGCCGTATTTTCAGGATCACGTCGAGTACGATCCGGAGGCCGTGAACAAGCAATGGCGCGATGCGAAGTCGGCCGCGGAGATTCTGTCGGCCACGCGGGAACGACTGAGCGCATTGCCTGTGTGGGAACCTGTCGCGATGGAAGAGGCGCTGCGCAAACTCGCGGACGAATTGGGCATCTCGGGCGGCAAGATTTTTCAGCCGCTGCGCGTCGCGCTGGTGGGACTGACCGTCAGCCCGGGAATCTTCGAGGTGCTGCAGTACATCGGTCGCCAGCGATCACTGGCCCGACTCGACGCGGCAGTCAGTAAACTGAGTACGGAGTACTGAGTACTGAGTACTGAGTACTGAGTACTGAGTACTTAGTCCTTCGGCGGCTGGGGGGCGGGCGCGGCGGGCGCTACTGATGCGCTGGGTGCCCTTAGACGATCGCGACGCTCGCGTTCGCGACGATCACGCAGCTCCGTCGCGAGCATCTTGAAATCGGCGTCGCCGAGTGTGCGATCGGACATGCGCATGATATCCGCGCGTGAGAGTGACAATCGGCGTTCGCGCTCCATGGCCGTGTAATTGCCCGACAGGCCGACCTGCGCATTCATCGGGAGCAGCGAGAGCAGGGCGTTGGGGATGACCACTTTCCCCAGCCGAATGCCCATGTTGTCCCAGCCCCACTTGTTGCCGTTCTTGTCCTTCGTGGTCCAGTCGCCCGGCGCTCGGCCATAC
>JBEBIR010000574.1:0-2881 GCA_040080315.1 Gemmatimonas sp. | reverse complement strand
CCCCAAGTGCTCCCTCCAGCTCTCGGCGGTTCGGTTTGAAGACCGTGGCGCCGCGATAGGCGAAGAAGTTGCGAAACTTGGGGTCGACCACAACAGGAAGATTGCGCGCCGTCGCCATGCGAATGGCACCCTCGATGACAGCCGGCACCAACACGCCCTTGTTGTAATCCTCGAAGACGAGTGCAGTGGCGTCCGGTAGCGCGCGCTCGATTGCCGCCAGCACGCGCGTCACATCGTCGGACGACAGGTCAGCGTCGTCCTCCTCATCGAAGCGCACCAACTGTTGTGAGCGCGCCATGACCCGGGTCTTCGACGTGGTGGGACGTCCCACGGTGACCAGCGATCGCGACGACATGCCGCCGGTGTCCAGACGTTCGCGCAACGCGGCGCCAGCCACGTCATCACCGACCACGGCGACCAGATCGCATCGGGCGCCAAGGGCGGCGACGTTCTGCGCAACGTTGGCGGCACCGCCGAGCGCCAGTCGACGCTCGCGCACACGCACGACGGGCACCGGCGCTTCGGGCGAGATGCGGTCGACATCACCGCGCAAGTACACATCCAACATCGCGTCGCCAATGATGACCACGTGCTGTTGTGTCGCTGCTTCCAGCAAGGCGACCAATCGAGGACGCGCGATGGTCGGGGGCGTGGATGAAGATGGCATCGCAGCGCAACATAAGGGGCGCCGCGTGGATTGGGCAGCAGCGACAGTGGCCCCGGCGCGTTACCTTGCCCCGCTGTGAAGCCCGATCACGCCCCCCCCGTGAACGCTGCGCCAACGACCTTGTCGGCTGCCCGCTCACCGTGGGTCGTGCTGGCGTTCTCACTCATCGGCATCTCGTTTGCCGGTCCGTTGGTGCGGCTTTCCAACTCCACGCCGCTGGTCATTGCCGCGTGGCGGCTCGGATTCTCGCTGCTCATTATCGCGGCGATCTTGCTGGCGAGCGGTGAGTGGCGCACGTGGCGGGGACTCTCACGCCGCGATATGGGGTTGGCGTGTGGCGCGGGGATTCTGCTGGCGCTGCACTTCTGGAGTTGGAACGCGTCGATTGGCTACACCACCGTGGCCGCGTCGGTGTCTCTGGTCAACACGCAACCCGTGATTATCGCGCTGGTGTCGGCGCGCTGGCTCGGCGAGCGCGCCACGCGCACGCAGTGGATCGGCATTGTCATTGCGGTGTGCGGTGCGCTGGTGGTCGGACTCGCCGACGTGCCGGGCGGCCTGTCGGGAATTTTCGCGGCGCTCGGTTTCGCTGACAGTGCTACCGGCATGAATCAGGACGCGGCACGTTCACGCGCGCTGTTTGGCGATCTGCTGGCATTCGTCGGCGCGTTGACGGCGGCCATGTACTTCCTGATTGGACGACGGTTGCGGCGCACGTTGGCGCTCTGGCCGTACGTTGGACTGGTGTACGGGGCGGCCTTCGCGGGATGCATAGTGCTCGCGCTGCTCACCGGGGAGTCGCTGGCCGCGCCGCCACCGCGTGAGCTGGCGATCTTCGCCGGACTCGCCGTGGGACCGATGCTGCTGGGTCACACCGGGATGAATTGGGCACTGGGGCATCTGCCGGCATACGTGGTCAACTTGACGATGCTGGGCGAGCCGATTGGCGCGACGATTCTCGCGGCGCTCCTTCCCGGCATTGCGGAGGTGCCGGGCGCGGGCACGCTGGTTGGTGGCGCCATGGTTCTGGGCGGCGTTCTGCTTGCTGCGCAACGAGCATCGACGCCAGCCGGTGCTGAGCCGCCGTAGGCGCACGGCGGGTCGTTATGTTTCGCAGGTGTTGTTCTCCGCCGCCTCCTCGCTGCAAGCACCAGTGGCCGTAGCTGCCTTCGGCCCTCCGGACGTCACCACGACGCTTGACGTCATCGTCACTCGCGGCGATCTGGTGGAATCACGGCACCGTGTGCATGCGGCCGTCGTCGATTGGACCGGCGGGCTTCGTATGGCCGCGCGGAATGCGCACATGACCACCTGGTGGCGCTCCTGCGCGAAGCCGTTCCAGGTCATGCCCATGGTCGAGCGCGGACAGTTCAGGGCGCTCGGGTGGGGTCCGGATGAGCTGGCACTTGCCTGTGCCTCGCACGGTGGAGAACCGGAGCACGTGGCGTTGGCCGGGGCAATGCTCGCACGCATCGGACTCGAAGAAGGCGATCTGGTGTGCGGGCCGCACGAACCGCTGTCGAGTCGCGGCGCGCGTCTGCTGCGCGAGAGCGGGCATCGGGTGACTCGACTGCACAACAACTGCTCGGGGAAGCACTCCGCGATGTTGGCGCGCGCCGTGCAGGAGGGTTGGGCCACGGCCGGATACGAGCAGCAGACGCATCCGGTGCAAGTGGCGGCACATGACACCGTGAGTCGTTGGTCGGGCGTGCCGCCTGATGGGATTCGCCAAGGTGTCGACGGGTGCGGCGTCACGGTGTTCGCGCTGCCGCTCGCCAACATGGCGCTGTCCTACGCGCGATTGGCTCACGCCGCCAAACGCGGTGACGATGCGCCGGCGCAAATTGTCGCCGCCATGACCGGGAATCCGTTCCTGATCGGCGGCAGTGATCGCTTCGATACATTGCTCATGGACGCGTGTGGTGGTCGCGTGCTGTGCAAGATCGGCGCCGAGGGCGTGCATACGCTGGCATTGCTGGAACAGGGTGTTGGGATTGCGTTGAAGGTTGAGGACGGTGCGCATCGCGCGCAGTATCCCGCCGTGCTGGCCATACTTGCCGCGCTGGGCGAACTCCCGGATCCGCTGCCGGACGCGTTGCGTGAGCTCACCGGCCGTCAGGTGCGCAACACGCGCGGCGAGGTCGTTGGTGAGATTCGCGTGAGCGCACTGCGCATCGGCGACACGTCGACCGTGGTTGCGGACGAGACGTCATG
>JBEBIR010000573.1:0-2881 GCA_040080315.1 Gemmatimonas sp. | reverse complement strand
GGGATGGACCAGCTACGCTCGCAACTGACCCATTCAGTCTAGTATCCATCCTGAAACGCCAGGTTTGCGATGATGGAACAACAGAGGAGAGACGGAGGACTGGAGACGGCAGACGCGGACGCTGTTAGTCTTGGTCTCGGTCTTGGTCTTGCGTCGTCCGTCTTCCGTCTCTCGTCTGTCGTTCCACCATCAACAACGTGGCGTTTCAGGATGGACCAGAGTCCACCGGTGCAGGATTGCCTGTAGACTCGGCGCAGGTCCCGCTCTCACGAGACGGTCGGCGTCGCGTTCGCGATGCCGACCGTCGCGTAGCTATCCGACGATCCCGCGACTCCATGATGCTCCATCTGGTCCGTACATCCGTGATCGCGCTCTGCGTCGTCGCCGGATGCGACGCGCGTGCGCCGCGCACGGCCGTTGACTCGCAGGCCGCGCACATTCGTCAGGTCGCGGAAGCCGGCGGTGTCGTCGACTCGATCCTGCCCATCGACGAACATCTTCGCCGCTTCCGTGCGTCGCTCACGCGCCAACCGGACACGTTGCAGTTTGCCAGCCCGACGCTGGACGCGTTGGTCCGGCGATGGGCGACGGCAATCGGGACCGGCGACACCAGCGCGTTTGACACCATGGTGATCGACGCCGCTGAATTCGCGTGGCTGTACTATCCGGAATCCAAGATGAGCAAGGCACCATACGAGGCACCGCCGGGACTCTTGTGGGGCCAGTTCATCGCCAGTTCCAATGAAGGCGTACGCAGCGCGCTTAAACTGTACGGGGGCAATCCGATGACGGTGATCGCTACGCGTTGTCCAGCACCGACAATCGAAGGAGCGAATCGCCTGCATGAACATTGCGTGGTCACGATTCGCAGCGGCACGGCGGAGAAGCGTGAGGGCCGCCTGTTCGGGACAATTATCGAGCGCGACGGACGATTCAAGTTCGTCGGCCTGGCGAATGCCCTGTGACACAGACCCTTCGGTGTTGGCGTCTTGCCGTGTCGCTGCTGCTTGGAGCGGTGGGGCTTGCATGCTCATCCGGCGAGCGCCGGACAGATCGCGATTCTGCAACCACTCTCGCTGCATCCGGCGTCCGCGTCGACCTCACGGGCGCTGGTGCCACGTTTCCGTATCCCCTGTACTCGCGCTGGTTCAACGACTACGCGCAGCGCGCCAATGTGCGCATCAACTACCACTCGGTGGGCTCGGGGAACGGCATACGCCAGTTGCTCGACGGCGCGGTCGATTTCGGCGCCACCGATGCACCCATGTCGGACGACGAGATTGCACAGTCTCCCACACCGATCTTTCACATCCCGATGGTGCTCGGCGCAGTCGCCATCACGTACAACGTGCCGGAACTCACCCGTCCGCTGAAGCTGTCTGGTGAGGTACTGGCGGACCTCTTTCTGGGTCGTATTACGCGCTGGAACGATTCGCGATTGGTCGTGCTCAACCCGGGCGCGCTACTTCCAGCGCGTGACGTCCTGGTCGTGCACCGCGCGGATGCGAGTGGTACGTCATTTATTTTCAGTGACTATCTCGCGGCCGCCAGTCCGAGATGGCAGGCGGGACCGGGGCGCGGCAAGATGCTGGCGTGGCCCGTTGGCGTTGGCGGCAGCGGCAACGAGGGCGTCGCTGGCCAGGTCAAACAGGTCGTCGGGTCGATCGGCTATGTGGAAGTGGTCTACGCACGCCAGAACCGTCTCCCGGTGGCGCATGTACGCAATCGATCCGGACGGTTCATCACTCCGATGCCGTACGAAATCGCCTCGGCGGCGGCGAGCATGCCGCACGACT
This sequence comes from Gemmatimonas sp., assembly GCA_040080315.1. Classification (GTDB taxonomy): domain Bacteria; phylum Gemmatimonadota; class Gemmatimonadetes; order Gemmatimonadales; family Gemmatimonadaceae; genus Gemmatimonas. The sequence continues at coordinate 1,085 of JBEBIR010000573.1, read as the reverse complement.
CAGCCGGCACACCCGACTTGCGGCGCTCGCTGGTCAACGCGCCCGGCGACCAGGCGTATCCGATCGTGTCGTTCACGTGGATCCTGCTCTCGCCGCAACGCATCGGTAGAGACAAGTCGCGAGCGCTGGTCGATCTCTTGCAGTGGTGCCTCGAGGAAGGTGGCGCCACGGCAAGCAGTCTTGGCTACGTTCCTCTGCCCACAGTGACCGCCGCGCGCGTGCTCGAGTTGCTCGACACCATCAGGACGGCCGCTGCGCGCCGCCCGTAGTCGTCGCTACTCCCCACCGTCTTCGGCATGGTGCTTGATCGACTTCCCCTCGACGAGAAACACCACACCTTCCGCAACATTGGTGGCAAGGTCCGCGATGCGCTCGAGATTCCGGGAGACCAGCAGCACCTCCATTCCGCTGCTGATCATCTGCGGATTCTCCATCATATGCGTGAGGAGGATGCGGAACACCGAGCGATTGAGGGCATCGACGTGATCGTCGCGCCGACAGATTTCCCGTCCCGCCGTGGCGTCGCCCCGAATGAACGCATCGATGGAATCGCCCAGCATATGTCGGGTGAGGCGGGCCATTTCGACAATCTCGGGCTCCGGCACGATGGGTCGGGCCTTCGAGACCCGCGTGGCGGACTGCGCGATATTGACCGCGTGATCACCCACGCGCTCGAGATCGTTCGCGATGCGCATGACCGACGTCAGCATCCGTAGATCGCGGGCCATCGGCTGTTGCAGCGCCAACAGCGAAATGCATCGTTCCTCGATATCGACTTCACGGGTATCGATGTCGCGATCACCGAGGATCACGCGCTGCGCCTTTTCCTCATCGTGGGACAACAGCGCGTCGACGGCAAGCTCAAGCGCCGTCTCCGCGGCACCCGACATCGTGACGAGTCGCGAACGCACATCGGCGAGCTCCTCGTGAAAGTGCCTGTGCGTCTCAGTCATCCGAATCTCCCGGTGATGTAGTCTTCGGTGCGCTCGTGCTGCGGTTTCGTGAAGATCTGCTCCGTGTCTCCCATCTCCACGAGTCTGCCCGCGTCGAAGAAGCCGGTGCGGCCGGCGACACGTGCCGCCTGC
>JBEBIR010000572.1:0-2881 GCA_040080315.1 Gemmatimonas sp. | reverse complement strand
CGATACGCGAGCTCCTCGCCAGAACCGCAGTGACTCAAGTACGTGAAGCGGACACCCGCACTCGTTGACTGCACCACGTAGGTGTATCCGCTGCCGTACGACGCATCCACCTGCACCACGAGCGCAGGGGTTGCGCCGGGTACAACGGCGACGGCGCTGATGCGCTCGTACTGCTCAATCGAATCTCGCGACTCGCGATCCGCATCAAAGAAATCGCGCTCGGCGACGGGCCCGGCAACGTGGACTGGCGCGCCGTTGTAAGTCACGACGAAGGAGGTGTTGGCGGTAAGCCACACGCCCGCGCTCTCGTTGTACGACACATCGACGGACTCTACCAACGTGCCAATCGTAAACGGACCTACCACCTGCGTACGCGCCGGCTCGTTGCGCTTGACCACGCGAAATCGATAACGGAGGTCGTGAGCATCGACCTGCAGCCACTCGCTCCACGCACGCTGCGCGCTGCCGGGGCGCGCGGGTAGCGGTACCTCGAACGTCGCCACATCCGTGCCCAACGTCCCGGTGTTCACCGTCAGCATGCGCGCCTTGCGCTCGGTCCAGATTTCCACGATGCCCGGCAGGATATAGCGTCCGTTCTCGCGTCGCGCGTCGTCTGCCCACAGCATACCTCCTCGCGAATGCTGTGGTGTGGTCGCACCACCAATGGCGAGTGCCAGATGCGGAGGCGCGTTGCCGGAAGGAATCTGCGGCGCCTGTTCGTCAGGCCATGACAGTTCGACAGCCAACAACAGCTTCTCGCCCTCGAACGTCGGCGGCACGTGCGACAGCAGCCGCGTCACGCCACCGATGACGCCGATGAGTGCGACGTGAGTGAGGGTCGCGACCGCAAGCGCGCGCAGCATTGGCACGTCGCCCGCCGTCGCGAGCCACCGACTGACCACGAGGCCAACAATCATTCCACTCATCGCCGCCGCGATGCCGCAGTAGAAGACGAAGTACCCCGATGTCCCTTCACGACTGGGGATCTTCTGCCACGTCACGGCAAGGGTGGCGATCCATCCGCCAAACACGGCACCTACTATTGCCGTAACCACTCCCACTCCAAGCGACGACACCCACGACATGAGCACGCCCTTCATTCGGTCTCCGTTGAACGCGAGAGTAGTTGCTTCAACTGAGCGAGTGCCAACGTGGTTATCGCGAGGGTAGGGATTTTGCTCGAGGTCGGTCGAGTCTACGACGCGATCGACTACTGCGCGAGCCCCGACGCCGGTCGACCCACAGGGTCATTGCTTGCGCACCCAGCGGAAACCGGCGCCCAGTGAACTCAGCGCCGCCGCCCTGCCGCGCTGGCTGCCCAGAAACGTGCGCGTAAAGAACAGGATGGGCGTGGGGCCGCGGAGGCGCGGAGACCCGAAATCCACGCGGACCGTCGTGCCGATGCGCACCCCCTGCCCTTCCACCTGATACAGCGTGGGTCCAATCATCGTGCGCAGTATCGTCGAGCGGATGTCGAACGCGCTGCCGACCAGCGCCCCGATCCGCTCGTTGAAGGGTCCGTTCTGACAACCGTCCTCGCCCGTCGCTCGCATACACGGCGCGCTGTTGCCAAGGCCTATCGGCGTGGCGCGCAGCCCGGCGATCCAGGCTCGCTTGGACGCTCGCTTGAACGGCGCCGTGATCAACACCGACACTGCAAACTCTGGGGCGTTGACCTGTGCGGTGGTTGAGGTGATCGAACCGCCCTCCAGGTCGCCGGTGAGCAGGTCAGTGGTCGTGTAGAATCCCATGTTGGTCCCCGGTCGACGCTGGCCCGAGAGCAGCGAGGGCGCGGCGACCATCAGCGCGAGGCATACCGCGCGAGATGCAGCAGAGAATCGAAGCGTTAGCCTGACCGACTTCTCCAAAATAGCCTACCTCTTGGGGACCATGAACGACACGATTGCGCGAAACATATCGCCGACGGACGCATCGGAACATTCAACACTGCTGGCGATCAATACCCGCGGTCGATGCAAACATTTCTGCGACGTACGTGCCGTCGACGGCAAGACGGTACGCGTGAAAGCGCGAATATCCCTCACAGCTTCCCGTGCTTCCCCCGACTGACACGCGGGTAGTGGCAGCAGTTCCTTGAGGAGTCAGGTCTTGCCGGCTTGCGAATTGCGCTAACCGGACGACCGGCCCGGATCGGCTTCGATCCGCGACTCGTCACACGGAGTTCCCATGCCCCGCATTCTCCAAGGCCTGACCATCGTCAGCGCCCTGTTCGCCGCCGCGTGCGGCACCGACCGGCCAGCCACGAGTGACTCGGCGACCACCGTCAGCGCGGCGACCGTCAGCGCGGCGACCGTCAACGCGGATACCGTCGCGCTGACGCCGGCCGTGTTAGCCGTTTTTGCACCGTTGCCTGCACAGATGGACGCGCCGGGCCGCCCGCTGACCGAGGCGAAGATCGCACTTGGCCGCCGGTTGTTCTACGAGACGTTGCTGTCCGACGGTCACAATGTCTCCTGCAACAGCTGCCACGCGCTCAACGGCTGGGGTGCCGACGGGCGGAGAGTCTCGCTCGGACACGATGGCCGGGCCGGATCGAGGAATTCGCCCTCGGCGTACAACGCGGCCGGCCACTTTGCGCAGTTCTGGGATGGTCGTGCGGCCGATGTGGAGGCACAGGCCAAGGGACCCATCCTCAATCCCGTCGAGATGGGCATGTCCGACTCGGCTGCGGTGCTCGCGCATCTGCGGGCATCGCCGAGCTATGTTGCCGCCTTTCGCGCGGCATTCGTCGGCCAAGGCCAGCCGGTCACGTATGACAATCTCGGGTTTGCCATCGGTGCGTTCGAACGGCGACTGGTGACACCGGCGCGCTGGGATCGCTTCCTTTCCGGCGACAGTGCCGCGCTGAGTGCCCCTGAAC
>JBEBIR010000058.1:0-12488 GCA_040080315.1 Gemmatimonas sp. | reverse complement strand
CTCGCCAGTGTGGTTTCGCCGGCCACCTTGGTCGATTCCACGTCGAGTGCGCCATCACCGTTGATCGTCCCCGCAAATACCGGCTGGCCGGGATCCTTGGTGACAGGGACGCTCTCGCCGGTGATTGGCGCCTGGTTCACCGCGCTAATACCGTTACGCACGATCCCGTCGAGTGCGATTCGTTCGCCCGGCTTAACGAGGAACATCGATCCGACCAGCGCCTCGGCGGCAGGCACTTCCCGCTGTCCGCCATTCTCGATCAGGCGGACGGTAGCGGGCGCGATCGCTAACAACGCCTCGACAGCGCGCCGTGCGCGGCCGACACTCCACGCTTCCAGCGCCAGCGAGACCGCGAAGAGGAAGGCCACCGTCGCGGCCTCGAACCATTCGCCGATGGCCATCGCACCCATCACCGCGATCACCATCAGTAAATTCATGTCTGGCCGCAGCGACCGTGCTGCAAACCACGCGCGTGGGAGGATGTACCAGGTGCCTGAGACGATGCTGACGAGATAGAGCCCACGGACGGCCCATGGCACGTCGTGGGCAACGCCCATCCCTTCCGAGCCGAGCGCGCGCGCTATCCCGCCGGCCATAGAGACGTGCGTCACAAAGGCGATCGCGCCCAAGACGCCGCTCGCCACTGTGAGCATCGTCCGACGCCGACGAATCCTGGCCTCTTCGCCGCCCGCCTTGATCTCATCGTCGGCGGTCCAGACTTCGGCGCGCATGCCGGTCCGCGCCACCGCCTTGATGACGGCGTCTGCGGGCGCGGCGGCACCGCCGACCGTCATGCGTCCACGAAGGATGTCGAATGACAGCTTGTCATCGCCGCCAACGACAGGGCCGACCTCGCTCCGCAAGATCGCGCACTCTTCCGCGCAGTCCATTCCGCGGATGCGGAAGTCAGTCCCGGACTGCGTAGCTTTTTCTCGACTCGCCATGGTTACAACACCTTCGGCCCTCTCTCACGTGAGTGGATCTATACGCGGCATCGACGGCCCAATATGGCTGGTCCGGTCGAACGGCGTTTTACAAGTCTCGTTGACCTCTGAGACCGCCTACACGAGTTCCGGCCTTGGCCGTCATTCTCAGCGCTCATCGGTGCACGGTGAACGGATGTGGCATCCAGAATTCGAACGTCAGGACCATCAGCACCACGATTCCCAGCGCGATGACGACGACTGTTATCCAGTCCCATCTGTCCTGCTCGCTGTTGTCAGTGTCGGTTGCCATGCTAGAGCACCCTTGGACCTTCCTCGCCTGATCGAATCTGCACTGCCTGTTCCACGTGAATCACGAAGATCTTGCCGTCCCCGGCGCGGCCAGTGAAGGCGGCACGTTTGATCGTGTCCACCACCCATGACACCAATTCGACCGACACCACGGTCTCCAACTTCGCCATCTGGACCTCGCCGAACTCGGCTGGACCAGTACCGCCTGGTCTGCGGCCGATACCGTCCACGTACGAGATGGTCACTCCAGGAAGATCGGGCCGCTCGTGAAGCGCGCCGATCACGTCCGGCAGGCGCTCCCGTCTGATAATGGCCTTAATCTCACGCATCACAGTTCCACCTCCGGGCGCTCGCGCTCAAAGCGGCGATACAGCGACGGCAGCACGAGTAACGTCAGCGTTGTCGATGTGAGCAGACCGCCAATCACGACAGTGGCCAGCGGCTGCTGCACCTCCGCACCTGCACTCGATGAGAGTGCCATCGGAATGAAACCCAGCCCCGCGACTAGCGCCGTCATCAGCACCGGTCGAAGTCTGAGTTCGGCCCCACGCGTAACGGCATCGTCCACTGACATCCCCTGCTGTCGCAGTTCGATGAAGTACGAAACCATGACGACGCCGTTCAACACCGCGACACCGAACAGCGCAATGAATCCGACGGCCGCGGAAATACTGAACGGCATCCCGCGCAGGAACAGGGCGACGATCCCTCCGGTGGCGGCGATCGGAATGTTGAAGTAGATCAGCAGCGCGGGCGTGATAGCGCCGAACGTCGTGTACAGCAGGGCGAAGATTAGGAACAGCGCGAGAGGCACCACGAGAAGGAGCCGCTGCGACGCGCGTTCCAGATTCTCGAACTGCCCCCCATATTCCACGTAGTACGACGGCGGCAGCTTCACCTGGGTCGCAATCGCCTGCTGGACGTCGGCGACGAAGCTACCGAGATCGCGCCCGCGTACGTTGGCCTCGACGGCGATGCGCCGATGAATGTTCTCGCGACTGATTTGCACAGGCCCGTCCTCGACCACGATGTCGGCCAGCTGCGACAGGGGAATCATCCGGCCTCGGGGGTCTGCCACCTTTAGGTCGCGGATCCGTTCGAGGTTCTGCCGGTGGTCGGCCACGAACCTCGCCTGCAACGCAAAACGTCGCTGCCCCTCCAGCACTTCGCCTACCTGGCGTCCGCCCATGGTCTCCACCACGTCCAGAACCTGCGACGCGTTAATACCGTAGCGAGCGATCGCGTCACGATTGACACGCACGCGAAGGTAGGGGAGGCCGCCGGTTTGTTCGAGCTTGACATCGGCCGCTCCTGGGACTTGAGACACGACCCGCGTAATCTCCGTTCCCACGCGCTCGAGCTCCTGGAGGTCTTCGCCGAACAGCGTGACCGCCACGTCCGAACGCACGCCAGCAATCAGCTCCTGAACGCGCAGCTCAATGGGTTGGGAGTAACTGAAGACATTGCCCGGCACCTCTTCATCGAGCTTCTTGTCGAAGGCGGCGATAAGGCCCTCACGATTGCTCGCCGTCGTCCATTCGCTGTGATCCTTCAAAATCACGTAGATATCGCTCGTCTCAAGGCCCATCGGGTCTGTTGGGATCTCCGCCACTCCACTTCGGGAGATTACTGTCAGCACCTCCGGGAACTGTTTCAGCGTCTTTTCGATGAGCGTCGTGCTCTTGACCGTTTCGGACAGCGCGACGCTCGGAAGACGCCACGCTTGGATCGCGATCGCGCCTTCGTCCAGCCGCGGGATGAACTCGGTTCCCATGAAGGGCACAAGCAGCAGCGAGACGACGAACACGCCGGCCGCAATCCCGCCGGCAAACAATGGACGACCAAGCGACCGGCGCAGAAGCGGCCGATATCGGTCCTTCAGCCATCGGACGGCCTTCGGCTCGTGCTCCGAGATCTTTCCATTGAACAACAACGACGCGAGTACCGGCATAACGGTCAGCGCGAGGATTAGTGACCCGATGAGCGCAAACACGACTGTCAACGCCATCGGCCTGAACATCTTGCCCTCAACACCCTGGAGGGTGAGGATCGGCAGGTACACAATGATGATGATGAGCACGGCAAAAAAGACGGGCCGTGCGACCTCGCGGCCTGCGTCGCGGATGATGCTCTCTCGTGTCACACCCGGCGGTTTTGGATCCCCTAGGCGCCGTACGATGTTCTCGATCATGACGACCGAACCGTCGACGATCAGCCCGAAATCGATCGCGCCGAGGCTCATCAGGTTGCCGGACAGCCCCGCCTGAACCATCCCGGTGAACGCGAAGAGCATCGACAATGGAATAGCGGCGGCAACGATGAGGCCGCCCCGAACGTTGCCGAGCATGAGCAGCAGGACCGCAATAACGAGCACGCCGCCTTCAACGAGGTTGGTCTCGACCGTCCTAATGGTCTTTGCAACCAATTCCGTCCGGTCATAATAGGTATCGACCGTGACGCCGGGCGGCAGGGATGTCTTGATCTCTTCGAGCGCTTCGCGGACCCGTTGCGCCACTACACGGGAGTTCTCGCCCATCAGCATCATGACGACGCCGGTGACGGTCTCACCCTTGCCGTCGCGCGTGACGGCGCCCTGCCGCACGCGCGCCGCCAGTTGCGTCTGGCCGAGGTTCTTGATGTACACCGGCGTGCCGTCTTCCGCCGCCGTTACCACGATATTGTCGATGTCACCGATGCGCTCGACCAGCCCTTCGCCACGAATGATGTACTGTTCCTGTGCGCGCTCGATGTACCCGCCGCCAGCATTGGCGTTGTTGCGCTCGAGCGCCTCGAATACGCGATCAAGCGACACTTTGTAGGACACCATCTTGTCCGGATCGAGTTGGACCTCGTAGGTCTTCATCTCGCCTCCGTACGAATTCACCTCGACGACACCCCGTACCGAACGCAGCTTGAACGCGATGTCCCACTCCAGGACGCTCCGAAGGTCCATGAGCGACATCCCAGGACCACGCACCTCGAACTGGTAGATTTCGCCGAGACCCGTGCTGATCGGTCCCATGGCCGGACTGTCGAAACCGGCAGGAATGGCTTCTCTGGCCTCTGGCAGGCGCTCCATAACCAGCCGGCGCGCGAAGTAGATATCTGTGCCCTCGTCGAAGTAGATGTAGACCGATGACAGGCCAAACCGCGACACGGATCGAATTTCCGTGATCCCTGGTAGGCCACTCATCGCGGTCTCGACCGGGAACGTGATAAACCGTTCGACCTCCACGGGGCCGAGGCCCGGCGCTTGCGTGAGGACCAGCACCTGATTGGGCGTGACGTCAGGCACGGCGTCAATCGGAAGGCGCAGCATCGAATAGATGCCGGCGCCGACCATGACGGCCGTCAGCATCAGGACGAGGAATTTGTTCTTGAGCGAAAAGTCGATCAGGCGATGCATGCGGATGTCCCCTTAGTGCTCGTCGCCGATGCGATCGCGCAAGGCAGCAGTTTTGAGGTAGAAACTACCCGCGCCCGCGATGACATCGCCCGCTTTCAGGCCGGAGAGGACTTCGACGACATCCCCGGCGGTCACGCCAAGCGCCACATTGCGCCGGATGAATCGCTCCGGCGTCTGCCGCACGAACACGACGGAGTTGCCGTCAATCTGCTGTACCGCCGTCACGGGGACAACGATCCCCTCGCGACTGTCAGTCGTCGCGACGGCCACCTTGGCGAACATCTCGAGCTTCAATGCGCCATCGGGATTGGCAATGACGCACCGGACCTTGGCGGTGCGCGTCTGCGGGTCGATGATGTCGCTGATATACGTGAGTCGGCCGATGAAGACGCGGTCCGGATATGCGTCCACGCGGATGTTGACGTCGCTGTTCACGCGGACCTTGGCTAAGTCCTTTTCGTACACGTCAGCCAACACCCACACAGTCGAAATGTCGCTGATGGTCATCAGCTCGCGCTCGGGCTCAACCAACTCACCAGTGGACACGTCGAACTTTGTCACCACGCCCGAGAACGGCGCGCGGAGCACGCTGTGGGAGGCCGTGCGATGTGGGCTCGTGCCCTCGTCCGGAGTGAGCCGTGCGAGATCGGCCTCGGACAGGCCAAAGCGATGGATCTGTTCCTCAACTTTCGCGACGCTCGCCTTCTGGCTTGCGACTGCAGCCTGAGCGTTCTTGTGCTCGGCTCGACGTAAATCAAGCGTCTGCTGGGCCACGGCTTCCAGCTTTATGAGCGCCTCGGCACGTTCAAGCGATCGTTGCTTCACCTCGAGGTCGGTCTCCGCTTGCCTCAGCGCAGCCGTAGCCTCCAGGTAGCTCCCGACGAGTTCGCCCAACTCGATGTTGTCGTACGTCACGAGGGTCTGGCCTTGGCTCACACGCGCGCCGAGCGTGACAGCGATGGCCTCGACAACTCCACGCGCAAGAGGCCGGACGTGCCCAACGCGAGCATCGTCTGGCGCAACAACCCCTGTCACCTCAATCGTGGCGGGCAACGTTCGGCGTTCGACGGTTAGCGTCTCGAGTCCGGCGTTCCGTTGCGCTGCTTCCGGGACCTGCACGACGCCCGGCGGCAGGTCTTCGCTATGCCCATCGGCCGCCGGAGGTGCTTCGCTTGGTACTGCTCCGCCGCGCCAGTACTCGACAGCGAAGCCTGTCGCGATGCCTAAGCCTAGGACGAGCACCAGCGCCAGCACGCCAAAACGACGTGGCCCGACTGCTCCCATATGTGCGTCACTCATGTCGGTCCCTCACTGTTGCGCCAGCGGCAACGCCGTCGCAGCCGCCAATTCAAAGATGCTGATTCGCTGTTCGTATAACGCGCGGTTGTAGGTGCGCACGGTGTCGCGGAAGGCACGCTGCGCGTCTAGATAGTCGATGAGATCTGCGGCGCCCAGCCGATATGACGCCAGCACGATGTCGCGCGACTCCCGCGCGGTCGTCAGATACTCCCGCTCGATGTGTTGAACACGTTCCCGATTCACGTCGACGGCGTTCGCCGCCTGCTGGACATCGAGTCTCACGACCAACTCTGCGACGCGAACGCGGCTCGCGGCCTGCTGCCGTTCGGCCTCGGCGCGCGCCACGCCGCCTTGGTTCCGATTAGAAAACGGCAGTGGCACCGTGGCGCCGAATACGACCGCGTTCGTCCCAAAGTCGCGTTTGTAGCCGCCCCCGATGGTAAGGTTGGGTGTGCGTAACGCCCGCTGCAGGCGCGTCTGAGTGTCCGCACGGACCACCTCGCGTTGCGCGGCAAGGACATCGGGCCTGCGCGCGATCGCGTCGGCGATCAGTGCCGGCGCCTGCACACCGATATTGCCCGGCAGCACTGCAGTTAGGACCCCTGGCGCTGTTGGCGATGTGGGAGTGGGATTTGCAGCGAGCGGTTCGGTGACGTCGAACGGTTGCCCGAGATTGCTGACATTCATCAATGCCAGCAGGGCGCTGCGCGCGTTGCGCAACGCGAGCTCCGCCGCGAATACGTCGTCGACAAACCGAAGACGCTCTACCTGAAGACGCCGCAGTTCGCCCCCAGATATCTCTCCCTGTTCGAAACGCGAGCGATTCAGTCCGATGGCTTGATCGATCTCCTGCAACGACGCTCGCGCCACATCGCGGTCTGCGGTCGCGAGCACCGCCTGGAAATACGCCCTCTGAACATCGAGCGTAAGCAAACGACGACCGTTCTCGAGGCGCGCTTGCGCAGATTCGACTGCCGCATCGGCCGCGCGGGTCCGTAACCCCCGACGGCCCCCGAGCTCGATCTCCTGATCGACTCGGACGGTAAGCTCCTGGTTGTTGAAGAACGTTGGTCCGGCGTTCCGCCCGAGAGGATAACCCTCCGAATCGAACGTCAGGGCCGGATTGGGCCGCAGGCGCGCGCCAACGCGATCCGCTGCCGCGATGTCAACGTCGCCGCGAACCGCCGTTAGCGAAGCGTTTCGCTCCAAGGCGATGGCGAGCGACTGTGACAGCGTGAGCTGTTCAGGAATCGTCGGCTCCTGAGCGGAAGATGGACGGGCGCCGAGCCAGACGGCGCAACACAACACCGCGATTCTTTTCAGCATGGGCCACACACGGCGTGATCAGGCGCGCGACGCCGATCACACCGAAAAAATCAGTTGGATATCGTTCAGGAAAAGGAAGGAGACAGAGTCAGCACATCACGTGCGACGCGCACGCACGGAACGCCGACAGCCGGCCCCGACCTAGACTCGAGGAGGGTGGTACGGAGGGTATGTGGTAGGACGGGGCGACCCGGTGGGCCGCAGCGATACGCGATTGTCTGCAAACAGGGGCGTCGACAGGTGAGACAGCGTCGTCACATTCACGCAGTGAGAACAGCAAAAGCAGTCGTCAATGTGGACCGGTTGATCTGGAATCGTTCCGTCGCTCGACGGTGCGACCAAGCTCGTCGCCGCCAAGGACGCCGGCGGGCCTTCCTGGTCGAGTGCACACAGGCTCGGAACGCCTAGGTCTACAGCCACCCAGGCGAGCAGGACCCACGCTACCGCGCGGACGGTCGTGCGAAACCGAACAGAGTGCATCAAATGCCAGTATAGCATCGCGGCTGGCCGTCAGGCTGAAATCGCTCCCGGACAAGGTCTACATGGGCTTTTGTGTAGGTCGGATGGCCACGAAAAGCCCGAATCCTGGGCCGATGCGCCCGCCGTACCGAGGTGCGAGCAGTGGCGGTAAGACGCTCGCCGCCACGCTCGCTCCCACACCTGGCAGTAGGCCGCGCCAGGGCTTGAGATGGCGCACGTACCCACCCTGCAGCTTCCCGACGGTGAAAACCTGCGTGATGAACTCATGTGCGTGGAGATCGTGCGCCGGCTTGCCAACCACTTCGAATCGGCCGAACCATGTATGCCTCTCATTTGCTGTCGCGCTGGTCTCCAGCAGGACAGCGTGGGTTGTTTCATCGAGGAGGCCGCCGGGGATAATGGCCAACTCGGAATTGACGCCGTAGGCCACTGTCGTCGCCCAGACATTACTTCCGCCGAAGCGGCGGTGATACGTTGCTGATGCGGTGATGCGATCCACGTCCGTACGAGGCTGTGTCCCGACTCCGGCTTCCGCCTCGTGCAGATGCCCGGCGGAGACCTGCAACGCAAGTTCAGCAGTGGGGGCGAGGGATAGGCGTCCTGCGAAAGAGTCGAGTGCGGCGAGATCGAAATTAGTCCGTGCCGCGTCGGGCTCGCGCCCATTGAATGCCGAAGCCTCGGCCTTCCATCGCTGCCCATAGACGCCGGCCGTCACAACTCCGAAGGTGATGTGCGTGGCATCCAGCCAGTGATGCGAAATCGGAGCGATCGGGTTCGGGAACGCCGATAGGCGATGAGGGAATCCAGGAGGCCCAATCGCGGGCTCTCCGGCTGGGCCTGCGTACACCTGCCAGCGCAGTGACTTTGTCAAAGGCCGGTCGTACTCCACAGCGACCTCCATGAAAAGGTCATGAGGGTGCTGCTTGTCGTGGATCGTGTCCCCTCGACAGACTTCTCCCGTCGCGAGGACGTTCGGGTAGCCGCAGCCAGGGATCGTCCACGGCTCCAGACTGACCATCGCGCGCAGGCCCAGCCGACCCGCGCCCATCGGACGTCGGACCATTCCCATGAGCCAGTTGATGCTCCCAGCCTGCTTACTGCGACGGTGCTCTTCGCCGGACTCGTAGAGGAATTGGCCGAACGCGTTCCCGTGCAGCATCAGCTCCCATCGACCGGCTGTCTGGTGAAACCCGTACATCGGTGTCGTATCGGGTAACCATGCCGTCCCCGACGCATCGCGACTGGAGAAGAGGTTCGTGTTTGTTAGGTTGTGCTGATGCGCCTGCGGGGACGCAGCCTGTTGATCAGCCGGCGTCGGAGGCACCCGATACTCATGCTCGGGCGCGGCGGGCTGCTGTGGCTGCGCCCCGGCCACGCCAGCCACGACGAAAACGAACGCGAAAAGGAAGGACCAGTTCAGACGAGTGACGGCACAACTCCGGTACATGAACGCACTCCCTGTCGATGCTGTTTCGGATCGCGAACCCGACCGCGTTCGCACTACCAGCAGAAGGCAGGGGTGATTCGCCCCGACGCTCAAGCCGCCAGATCGTAGATCGGGACAACCCGGTCATTTCCCGCACCACTGGGAACCTCAGGAGCTTACGAGGCAGCATTCGCCCGCCTGGAGACGCCTGCGCGGTCTGGGCGGGCGCAGATCGTGGTGCCACTGGTGAACCTTCGCCGACTCGATCGAGGGAACGGACCCACGCGCCGCCGCTAGTTTTCGTCGGTAGTCCGTTCATGTCGCCCCTCCTGATTGCGCTGCCGTATCTCGCGGCTTGTGGCGGCCTGGTAAGCGGTGAGACACGGCACTGGAGCACGCCCGTGAACCGTCTCGCCGGGCGCGGCGGCGCTCGGGTAGTCAGCTATCCTCGAATCACGTACGTGATAGCGGTAAAGATCGCCGCTCACCTTGCACTGACTGAGGGGCATGCAGACGCCGCCGTCATTTTGCCGGCGTGCCTTGATCCGAATGACCTGACCGCTTCGCAAGAAGTTGGCGAGTTCCTCCAGACGCGCAGCATCCAGGCCGTCGTTTTTCCCTCAGCGATTCCGGGCTTCAGCGGCCGGAATCTCGTAGTCTTCCACGACGTCATCCCACCGCCAGTCATCCTCCTCGCCAACCGAGAACAAATCCTCGGTGAACTTCGTCGACTCGCAGACCGGATGCGGCGATAGTCGGCCGTTATCCGCGAGCGGTGAATACTGCCCCAGACGTTGAAGAGAAGCGGGTATTTCTGCACACCCGCCGAGTCAGGTGTCAAATCCGAGCCAAGCGCGCCATATAAGCATTGCGCTGACACAACCATCACGCCGGTTCGGCAGAACTGGAGAGCTTTACCGCAACTTCTGTTGTGTCGCAGAAGAGCCGATGCCATCGAACGGCGGTGAACAGCGCGTGTACCCAGAACACCGTCCTGATCAGGATAGTGCGTAGAGCAGCGTGAGACAGTTCCAGGGCAAAAGCGCACTGCTCCCGATGGCCGCGACGACTAGACCAGTCAAGACGACGAGGATCATGGCGCGCGTCATGTCGCCGGTGGTGGCGAGCGGTGGATCGGACGCAACACCGATCCAGAGATCCGTGACCAGGACGCCCTTGAGCCAAATCGGTCCGACGATCCGTCGTCCGAGCGCTCCGGCCGTCGCGGCTTCGCTCCAGCCAGAATTCGGCCCCAACAACAGCCGGTGCTGTCGAAGACCCACGCTCCACGCCTTTCGGCCAGAGTACCCAGGCAGCAAGGCGGCGAGAGCGGCAATGACCAGCCACGTCATCCTGGCTGGCAAGTAGTTCATGAGGTCGTCGAGTCTCGCCCCGCACCAGCCAAATCGAAGATAGTGCGGCGTCTTGTAGCCGACCATCGAGTCCATGGTGCTCACGACCTTGAAGAGGACCAGTCCAGGCAGACCGGCGAGCACGTACCAGAACACCGGGCTCACAAAGCCGTCGGTCAGATTCTCACTGAGGCTCTCAACGGCCGCACGCCGACAGGCGGGGCCATCCATGCGGTCCGTGTCCCGGCCCACGAGTGCGCTCACTGCATTCCGCGCGCGCGCCAGATCGTCCGCGCGGACCGCAGTCTCGATCCGCCACACGTGGTGAAGGAGGTCACCGAGTGCCAGCAGGCTGTAGAGAAGAAACGCGTGAAGCAGCCACGCCATGGTCGCCGATGCCGAGTTTGCCGCGACGAGCAGCGATATCACGACACTCAGCGAGGCCGTCGTAAGCCCAACGAAGAGCAGAATGCCGCCAATGTAGCCATCCAGGCCCGAGGCTCGAAGCCGCCCTTCCATCCACGTCAGCATCCTGCCGACAAGCCGCACGGGATGCCACGCATAGACAGGGTCGCCGACGGCCATGTCGGCGGCGACGCCGGCCGCCAGCAATGCGGCGTCTGCCGACAGCAGCCCGAGGAGCTGCATCACCCAGTGCGCCACTTTTCGGACCACCCGAGTGCCAATGCCCGGAGGACGAGTGCCTTCACGTCGCCATTCGCGTGAGGTAGCAATATCGAGCGGAACTCCACCCACCGATGAACCTGTGCGGCCAGATTGGCTGCGAGCGCAGCCGCTTGCTGCACCATCGCATCAGCGGCCACCGCCTGCGGAATCGTTCCGTACCTGACACGATCGCAGACCGTCGCCAGCGCGTGCGCCGCTGAGCCCACGAGGGGTTCATAGAAGGCGGCCTTCGCATTCCTTCTCAGGAGTTCCAGATCCGCCTCAGAGAGCAACGGTGCGATGTCCTCGAACAGTGTCGCTTCCCGCACGCCGTACCGGCCGAGCGCGTGGAACACCCCACGCGTGTAGCTAGCTTCGAGGCCGTTCTGCCAACGGAGCGCCTCGATTGTGGCGTGTCGTGTCGCGAGTCCCACGAGCTCGCCCAGCTTCATATGCGGACTCGCCGAGGTGAGCGCCGGTGCGCCCGACGAGGGAGCGGCTATGCAGTACTGATCCGTGCCCGTACCCGTCGCCAGATCAATGTGTAGTTTGCTCGGCACCGCCAATCGGTGAAGCGCTGCGCTTTTGCCCTCCGTCATGGTAACGACGACGCGCGCCAAGGCTGCCGGCGTGAGCGGCCGATTGATGAGCAGCATCGTGTTGATAGTGCCAGCGTACGCCGGCACTTTGTGCATGCCCGTCTCGGTTTCACGCCAGGTGGCTGGCTCACCCGCGGAGGTCGCGTTGCCCTGCACGCCGGCCGTGACGACGGCCGTGACCACCAAGTCCTCGTCCACTTCTCTCACCACGGCGACATAGTTCATGTTCGCGGCCGTTCCCATGACTGCCGTCTGGTCCGGCGGCAGCGCCACTTCCGTGCACACGCGATCGTGATACGCGGCCAGGCCGCCCTCGGTCACGACGCCATGTCGACCGTGATGAGCGGTGCCTTCGCAGCTCTGGTGATTCAGCAGGTGACGCAGGTGGTTGACCTGCCCTCCATGCCGCACCGAGGTGCTCAGCACCTGATGCGATTCCTGCAGATCGGCCACGAGAAACCGGCCGGACCGCCGAAGGTCGAACGAGGTCTGCCGCAGAAGAAGTTCCCAGTCCATGTGCTTTCCAAGAAACGTGTCGATTAACCCAAGCCGAGGTGTTCGAGATGGCGTGCGTGCTGCTCGAACCACACGGCCAGCCGTTGATACTGGCCGGCCTTCGACATCGCGGATGGTCCGTCGATGCCGAAGACCTCAGCGCATACCTCTTGATGTTCGAATGCGCCGTGCAGATAGGTCCCG
>JBEBIR010000571.1:0-2896 GCA_040080315.1 Gemmatimonas sp. | reverse complement strand
GCGGCGCAGATCAGCGACATTCGCAAGGTGCAGATGGTCTTCAAGCAGGGCGTCGGATTCGATCCCGCCGCGATCATTGAATCGGTGAAGGGGAAGGTGGGACTCTGGTAGCGCGGCCGTGGCGTTGCCGGTATTTTCGCCTCCCAACCCACGCCCGAGTCCTGCCATGATCCTCCGCAGCCCGTATCCAGACGTCGCGATCCCTGACACGCCGCTGGTGCCGTTTGTATTCAAGCGGGCGGCCGAGTTTGGCGACAAGACCGCAATTGTCTGTTCGGCGACGGGCCGATCATACTCCTACGCCAGGCTGACCAAGGCGATCGCGCAGGTGGGCGCGGGGCTCGCCGCGCGCGGTGTCAAGAAGGGTGATGTGGTGGGTCTGGTCAGTCCGAATACGCCGGACTTTGCGGTGGTGTTCTATGCGATCACGTCCATCGGCGCGATTTGCTCCACGGTGAATCCGATCGCGACGGCGGAAGAGATCGGCGCCCAGTTCGCCGACTCCGAAGCGATCATGCTGTTCACGATTCCCGAGCTCTATGACAAGTGCGAGGCGGCCGCACGGTTGGCCAGCATGGTGCGCGAGATCGTGGTGTTTGGCGAACACGAGGGCGCCGTGCCGTACGGCGAGTTCTTCACGCACGGCGACACGCCACCGCAGGTCGACATCAATCCCGCGACCGACGTGTGTGCACTGCCGTATTCCAGTGGCACATCCGGCATTCCGAAGGGTGTGATGTTGACCCATCGCAACCTGGTGGCGAATCTCTGCCAAATGAATGGACCGGTCACGATGGTGACGTCGGATGATCGCATCATCGGTGTGCTCCCGTTCTTCCATATCTACGGCATGGTCGTAATCATGGGCGCCGCCCTGGTGGAAGGGGCGACCATCGTGTCGATGCCGCGCTTCGAGCTGGAAACGTTCCTGAGGACATTGCAGGATCATCGCATCACGTACGCCAATGTTGTGCCGCCAATTCTGCTGGCGCTTGCCAAACATCCCAGCGTCGCCAACTACGACTTGAGCGCGCTGCACACCCTGTTCAGCGGCGCAGCGCCGCTGGGCGCCGATCTGTCGAAGGCGGTCGAAGCTCGTCTTGGCGTGCGTGTGCGGCAGGGCTACGGACTCACCGAAACGAGCCCCGTCACGCATTTCCATCCGCTGGAGAGCGACGTGGTTGTGCCCTCGTCCGTTGGCCCGATGGTGCCCAATACCACGTGTCGCATTGTTGACCCGCTGACTGAGCACGATGTGCCGGTTGGCGAGCGCGGCGAACTCTGGATTCACGGACCGCAGGTGATGAAGGGGTACTTCAACAAGCCGGAAGCGACCGCCGCGTGTTTGAGTGCCGACGGCTGGTTTCGCACCGGTGATGTCGCGATTGTCGACGAGCGCGGATGGTTCGCGATTGTCGACCGAGTGAAGGAACTCATCAAGTACAAAGGCTTGCAGGTGGCGCCCGCGGAGCTCGAAGCGGTGCTGCTCTCCAATCCGGCCATCGCCGACGCGGCCGTGATTCCCGTCCCCGACGACGACGCCGGCGAAGTCCCCAAAGCGTTTGTCGTCGCCCGCTCCGCGTTGACGGCAGACGAGGTGATGGCCTACGTTGCCGAACGGGTTTCGCCGTACAAGAAGATTCGTGTCGTGGAATTCGTCGACAGCATTCCCAAATCGCCGTCGGGGAAGATCCTGCGGCGACTGCTGGTGGAGAAGGAACGTCTGGCCGCCGCCTCGCGCGGCTGATTTCTCATACTCATACTGCTCACATGACCTCGTCACGCCTTGGCATCGGCTTCATCGGTTCCGGATTCAACGCGCGCTTCCATATGCAGGGCCTTCGGTTCGTGCGCGACGCCGATGTACTGGGCGTCTGGAGTCCCAATGCGAAGAACGCTGCATCGGCGGCCCGGTACGCGCGCGAGTTGGAGGTTGGCGACTGCAAGGCCTACAAGTCCATTACCGACATGGTTGCCGATCCGGCCATCGACGCAATCTGGCTGAACGGACCCAATCAGGCGCGCCTCGAAAACGTGCAGGAAATCTGCGACGCCGTCACGAGCGGGAAGGGCACGCTCAAGGGCATCGCTTGCGAGAAGCCGCTGGCGCGATCGGTCGCCGAAGCGAAGGAAGTGCTGCGCATGGTGGAGAAGGCCGGCATCATGCACGGTTATCTGGAGAATCAGTATTTCTCGCCGCAAGTGAGCGTTGGGCACAACCTCATCTGGCGTCGTGGTGCCGCCGCGACCGGGCGACCGTACCTGGCACGCGCCGCCGAGGAACACAGTGGCCCGCACATGCCGTGGTTCTGGAACGGCGCGCAACAGGGCGGCGGCGTGCTCAATGACATGATGTGCCACTCGATTCTTGTCGTGCGGCAACTGCTCACGCCACCGGGCGAGTCATTGTCCACGCTCGTGCCCAAACGCGTCACAGGACACATCGCGTCACTCAAGTTCACCCGCAAGGAGTACGCGGCGCAGCTCAAGAAGACGATGGGTGTCGACTACCTCAAGTCACCGTCGGAAGACTTCGCCAGCGTGAATCTCGAGTTCGAAGCACCGGATGGTCGCATCGCGATTGGTGAAGCGACCACCAGCTGGAGCTTTGTCGGACCCGGTCTCCGCCTCTCGGCGGAATTGCTCGGCCCCGAGTATTCGATGAAGTGGAACAGCCTGGAGTCAGGCCTCGACCTGTTCTTCTCGCGCGCGGTGAAAGGCAAGTCCGGCGAAGACATCGTGGAAAAGCAGAACGCCGAGGTCGGACAGATGCCAGTCGTCGTGAACGAAGCCATCGCCTACGGCTACGAAGCGGAGGATCGCCATTTCGTGCGCGCGTTTCTCGGCAAGGAACAGCCGCTGCTCACATTCCACGACGGGCTGGACGTGGTGCGCC
>JBEBIR010000570.1:0-2905 GCA_040080315.1 Gemmatimonas sp. | reverse complement strand
CAGCGGTGCGAGCCCAACGAACACGCCCACAAGCGTCCGTGCCGCGCGCGCCCTGCGGTCAGGACGCAATCTTGCCCTTCACCGGTGCGGTGTTGGCGTTCTTCACGTACTTGTCCAGCCACGCGACCCAACGCGCCCACTGATCGAGCACGGTTTCCCTGGCGATTGGTCCGTGATCTTCATACGGGTACATGTACAGCGCGCTGGTCTTGCCCAGTCCCTGCAGCGCGTGGAACAGTTTGGTGGAGTTGATGGGATCGGTGCCGACATTCTGGTCTTCCGAGCTGTGATACAGCAGCAGCGCGCCATTCAACTGGTCGGCAAAGAGAAACGGCGACATCTCCAGATACGTTTGCCGTCCCTGCCACAGATCACGACGCTCGCTCTGGAATCCGTTCGGGGTGAGCGTGCGATTGTAGGCGCCATCGCCGGCAATGCCGGCCTTGAAGAACGGCGTGTGCACCATCGCGTTCACGGTGCTGAAGGCGCCGTAGCTATGGCCGCCGATACCCAGTCGCTGACGGTCGATGATCTTGAGCGTATCCAGCGCATCGATCACCGCGCTCAGATCGTTGCGAAGGTCCACGACATAGTTGTCGTTCGGAAGTTGTCCCTCGCTGGCAAAAATCGGCGCGTCAGGTTCGATGACGGCGTATCCTTGCGTCACGAGGAACGCCAGCGAGCGCGGACCAAACGTCTGGAAACGATTATTGGCGCCACCCACCGGTGCGAGCGACCGGTCGTACGCGACCTGATTGTCAAACTCGCGCGGATAGAACCAGAACATCGCCGGCAGACGCGTGCCGTCCTTGTAGTCCGCAGGCAACGTGACTTTCACGTTGAACGTGTAGCCGTCGGCGCGACGCGCCTGGACGTTGCGCTTGATCGCACCCGAGATCTCGGGCATCAGGTCGCGATTGCTGGTGAGTTGCTTCGCCTGTTTCGTGGCAAGGTCCAGCACAAACGACTGCGGGACTACTGTTGGTGACTCCCGTTGCACGATGGCGCGCGTGAAGTCGTCATCGAGCGGCGCCGAGATGGTCTCGAGCACGTCGCCGGCACTTTCGTACATGCGCGTGCGCGCGCCGGTGCGAATCTCGATGCGCTCCACATTCACTTTCGGCATGCGCCCGGCGGTGGAATCGGTGCTGCTCCCCTGCGTGAACACGTACTTGCCATCGGTAGACACCACCACCACCGGCGCCCCTCGACTACCGGCGCGCGTAACCAGTCCACCAGCCGGTCCGCCGCCCCGTCCACCACCAGGGCCAGTCACAGCGGGCGGCGCGCCCCCGCGACCTGTGCCGCTATCCGCACCGCGTCCACGCGCCCGCGGCGCGATCACGGTGAACTTCGCGTTGTTCTCGTCAAGGAAGATCGCGGTCTCGGTTGCGCCTTGAGCGCCGGTCTCGCTGACAAACATCACGCGACCGTTATCGCTGAACCGAACGGCACTGATGCGATTGGGCGTTTCATACAGGGCCTTCGCAGCGGCGGAATCAAACGGCGGCATCCAATGCATCAAGCGATCCGGCCGACGCGCGAGCGCCGCCGAATCCACGCGGGCACCCGCGTTCCCCGACGCGGCTGCTGGAGCGATTTGCGCGTACAACACACCGCTCGCATACGGATGCCACGCCACGTTGCGCTTGGACGTATCAACCGCGCCGGCGCCGCCGCGTCCACCACCACCACCCACGCCGACGGCGGGGCGTGGATCGGCCGGGTCAACGGGTTCCTCACCTTCCCGCATCGGACGCTTCGCCAGTTCGCGCACCACCTTGCCGGTCCCGTCGATGATCACGTCGGTCGTGCCGAACGAGGACACGGGGAGAAAGTACGAGAACGGCTTCTCGACATACGTGGCGCGGAAGAACTGACCATCCGGCGACGCATCGATCGAGCGCAGCAGTCCGGGCGCGCCCACTTTCTTCACCGCGCGCGTCTTCACATCGATCACCGCCAGTTGTCCCGTGGTGTGATACTCCAGCAGCGTCTTTTCGTGTGGCGACATCACCAGATCAGCGTACGTGCGCGTCTTGAGTTTGTTGTTCTCATTCGTGCGCACCATGGGGCCAGTGGCGATGGTGGGCTCCCGCGGCTCGGGACCGCGCGCATCGGGCACCAGCACCGAGACGACGCTCTTGCCGTCTGCCGACCATTCGATGTTGGTCACCGCCGTGGCCAACAACGACTTCGTGGTGAGCGGACGCGACTTACCCGTGGCCGGATCGGCCAAATAGATGTGCGTCGCGTCAGGGAACAGCGCGAGAAACGCCAACTGCGATCCGTCGGGCGACCAGCTTGGCGCCGCTACCCGCGCACCGGCGGGGATCGCAACCGGAATCTTGCGACCACTCTCCCATTCGGTGACTTCGAGACCGGCCGCACTGCGTGTGGTCATCCCGCGTTCGCGATTGGCGGTTTGATCGATTTGCAGCCCGCCCAAGTTGTAGTGCGTCTTGCCCAGCAATTGCAGCGACGGCAGTCCGTCGCTCACCGTCCGCACGAAATACTTGCGTGCGCCCGGGCTCGGTACGGTGTACGACACGTTCGTTTCGCGCGGAGCTGCCGCCAAGCGCGCGAGCGCTTCAGGAGGCGCGATGTAGCCCTCCGCGGAAATCGGATCAGCGTTCTTGCTGGCCGGAGCGGCGGCAGGTGCGGCATTCGTCGGCGGTCGGTTCTGCGCCGATAGCGACATCCCGATGGCGCCGACAAGGTGAGTCGCCGCGAGGAAACCCGAAAGAAGTGTCCCGCGCGAAACCGAGCGGCAGTCAAAGGTGCGACGCATGGAGTGGGCCCTGAGGTGGCGAAGGCGAAATACGAGCGCGAAACGGGGAAGCCTGCAGCGTCCCGTTCATTCAGACTTCCTACGCAGCACCATGGGGAAACGCTTGTCCAGTAG
>JBEBIR010000569.1:0-2907 GCA_040080315.1 Gemmatimonas sp. | reverse complement strand
GCCCACTAGTGCGAACGGCATCGCAAACACGGTGTGCGGAAGCTTGACGAAATTCGCCAATCGCACGGCCAGCGACGAACCGTCCATCAGCTGACCGTCACGCGCACCGTTGGGCGGCGTGGTCGGGGCATCCACCTGCGGCGCCAGATCCTTCACGGACGCCCCACCGCTGGCAACCCCCACGACGTCCACATCGCGTCCACGCGCGATTTCGTCGAGTCATCCATCGCAATCACCTTGGGCCACGCCCGCGTGAACCCCTCTTCGGGCCATTTGCGCGTCGCATCAATGCCCATCTTGCTGCCGTACGTGAACGCGCGGCTGGCGTGATCAAGCACATCCACCGGCCCCATAGTGAATCGCACATCGCGTTCGGGATCCATGTTGTTGAGCGCCGCCCACCAGGCCTCCACCGGATTTCGCACGTTGACTTCCTTGTCCACCACGACCAGCACCTTGGCCAACGACATGAGGCCCTGCCCCCACAACGCATGCATCACCTTGTCCGCGTGACCGGGATACTTCTTGTCGATGGACACGAACACGAGATTGTGAAAGCCACCCTCGGCCGGCATGTGATAGTCCACCACTTCGGGCGTGGTGAGTTTGAGCAGTGGCAGAAAGATGCGCTCGGTCGCATGCCCAAGATAGAAGTCTTCCATCGGCGGACGACCAACGATCGTGGTGATGTAGACCGGATTCCGACGCATGGTCACCGCCGTCACGTGAACCTTGGGATACAGATCGGCCTCGGAATAGAATCCCGTGTGATCACCAAACGGACCCTCCACCACCAGCGGCTCGGCAGGATCGATATATCCCTCGATCACGAACTCGGCGTCGGCGGGCACGTCCAGATCACAACTGACGGCCTTGGCCAGACGCACCGGATCCTTGCGCAAGAATCCGGCGAACAGAAACTCATCGATGTTAGGTGGCAACGGCGCGCTCGCAGAGTACATGCTGGCCGGGTCGCAGCCGATCACCACACACACCGGCATCTTCTCGCCGCGTTCGGCCATCTGGCGCATATGCTCGGCGCCCGTTTTGTGCCGCTGCCAGTGCATCGCCACACTCGTCTTGTCCAACTGCTGCACCCGATACATGCCCACGTTGCGAATACCGCGCACGGGGTCTTTCGAAATCACTGCGGTCATCGTGAGAAACGGACCGCCGTCTTCGGGCCAGCAATGCAGGATGGGCAGCTTGTCGAGGTCGATGTCGTCACCACGCCAGACGATTTCCTGACAGGCCGGCGTCCCGCTCTTCACACGCGGCGGGAACTTCGCGATTTCGAGCAGGCGCGGCAGCAATGACAGTTTGCCGAGCATTCCATCGGGCACCTTGAGATCCAATAGCTGCGTGATGCGCGCGCCAATGGCGTCGAGATCGCTTACGCCAAGCGCCAGTGCCATGCGCCGCATGGAGCCGAACAGATTGATGGCGACCGGATACGGTGACTTCGTTCCGTCGCGCAGGACAGCATGTTCGAACAGCAATGCCTTGCCGCCACCGGGCTGCTTGGAAATGCGATCCGCAATCTCGGTGATTTCGAGATGCACCTTGACCGGCGCGGTGATGCGATGCAACTCGCCGATGCGATCAATCGCGGCGATGAAATCCGAGAGGGTGTCGAGGGACATCTAGAGAGCGGATGGGCGGGATTGGAGCGCGCGGCAGAACCGACTAACGCGAATGTCGCGAACGGGTGCGAATTGCACCGAGCGGACGGAGTTTTCTTCGCGTGGCGGCGGCGCATTCAATTGTTTTTTGTTGTCGTTCGAGCGAATTCCGCAGCAACGTTGCGAATCATAAACAAAAAAAAGCTCTGACTCGCAATTCCGAGCCAGTTGATGGTTCGTTCGGAGCGATTCGCGCCCGTTCGCGTCATCCGCGTCAGGCCGTTTGCCGTTCACTGCGCCACCTGCCCGACGTGAATCGCAGCGATGCCAAGGGTGACCTGCTGCCAGGTGACCGCTGCGAATCCGGCGCGGCGCAGTCGTTCAGCAAGTTCGTCACCAGTCGGAAACTGTGCGACGGACATGGGCAGATAGGTATACGCCGAGCGATGGCCGCTGACCAGACGTCCGATGCGTGGCAGCACGTGATGAAAGTAGGCGTGATAGCCAGCGCGCACGATCGCGTTCGACGGCGTGGAGAACTCGAGGATCACGAAGCGACCGCCTGGGCGCAGCACGCGATGAACTTCGCGCAGTCCGGCATCCAGATCGGCGACGTTGCGAATGCCGAAGGCCACGATGGCGCCGTCGACACTGGCATCCGCCAACGGCAGTGAGAGCGCATCGGCACCCACCGGTGCGAGCACGTGGCGTGGAGCCTTGCCGTTGCCATGCTGCAACATTGGCACGGCAAAGTCGGCGCCTACCACCAGTCCGCCAAAACCTTGTTGGCGCGTCAGCATCGCACCCACGTCCAGCGTCCCCGCACACAGGTCGAGGTACGTGCCGGCCGGACGCTCGTGCCACGCCAACGCGCCAAGGGCTTTCACCCGCCAGGCCCGATCGATATTCAGCGACAGCACGTGATTGAGCAGATCGTAGCGCGGCGCGATGTCCGAGAACATCTGCCGGACGTAGTCGCGCTTTCCGTTTCCCCGCGCGGCGCTGGCGGCTGCCGCGGTAGACGCCGCCGCCGAGTCGGCGTACAGCGCGTCGGGGCTCGCGGGCGGAACGCGGTCGTCGGTGGCTACGGGCATGCCGAAACATCTCGGCACGCGGCAGTGCCAGCAAGCGGTCCGGTCCGACCGGATGAGGTGCGCGAACACAATGCCGGTGTGGTATGGTCCCACGACGCCCGTGGGACTAGCTTGTCTCACCGAATGATGACCTCCGACGAGCTGGCCGCACTACCAGACGCCGACGTCGTTCGTCTCGCCCAGCAGGGGCG
>JBEBIR010000568.1:0-2907 GCA_040080315.1 Gemmatimonas sp. | reverse complement strand
GGCCCGGACCGTCCACCCTTCCGAAGCCGAGTCCTTGAGAAAGGCGCGCCGGAGCCGGTCGAGGGCCAATTGGGCCGCTCGCTGGCGAATTTCGGAGCGATCGCCCGGAATGACGGCCCGAATGGCGTGGACGTCGCCGGCTACGTCAACGGCCACCCATACCGTACCCACGGGCGTCTCCGGCGTGCCGCCCGTGGGCCCGGCAATGCCCGTACTCCCGATGCCGATGGTGGTCCCGAAGCGGAGCCGGACGCCGGTGGCCATGGCCCGGGCCACCAAGTTCGGCGGGTCGGAGCCCGCCTCACATCAGGCGTGCTTCACTTTCCGCTTTGTGTAAGTGCGGGCCAGTTCACCACCACCGATACCTGATCAGTGGTCAGCCATTGCACCATGACGAACTCATGGCCGTTCGGCATCAGGTCCCAGTTGCGGCGTACAGCGCTGGGCGAACGATCCATTATGTCGAGAAAAAGTGAATCTCGCTTTACTACGTCGAGTGCGGAGCTGAGCGTTACCCGCATGACGCGCGAGGGACCACGATAATACAGCGTGGCACCAGTCCGGCCCCACAGCGGTTCGGTTCCGCCGTTTACCGATACGCGAACGCGCCGCCCAGAACCGGGAAGTGGCTGCACGTACACCTCATGGCCAAATCCGCCTTCATTCGATGTGTACGCAACGAATTTTCCATCTGGAGAAACCATTGGCGAGAATTCGCTCGCCTTGGTCTCGGTGAGAGGTTTGAACGCTGCCAGCGAATCCATGGGCGCGAAATAGAGATCGTTTCCCTGCTGTGCACGGAATACCGCAAAACCGTGTGCAGGACCGGGGCTTGCGCTCTTGAAATCCCGGACCGTGTCGCGCGCGACCACGTCTGCTTCACTGCCCCCATCCCGTGTCCGGGTCACAAGTTCTCTGACACCACTTCGCGTGCGAAAGTACAGCACGTGTTCATCATCTGGCATCCATTCGGGAGAAAAGCCATTTCCGTCAGCGGCAAAAGGACTGATGGCTCCAGACTCAACGTCTGTAAGCCAGATTCCACCATCTTCACCCCATCCGGCACCGCTCACCACACGGTTCCCGTTTCGGGAGATTCGCGGATACATCGCATTGCTTGATGCGCCTGGAATGCGACGGGCATTGCCCGAAGTATCAACGAAGTACAGCTCCCGTTGCATCCCTTGTGTCACAACACTCGTGTACGCCAGTTTGCCGTCGTCTGACACCGTAAAGTCAGTGGCTCCGCCCGAACCCTGCCAGACATTTTCAAGCACACGCGCAGTGGGGCCGGAAATCGCAAGTTTTGAAAGTGAAAACGGCGCGGCGTACACCTCGCCGCCATTCCGGCCAAAGAGAATATGACCCGATGGTACAAAGCGGGCATCCGTTCCAGGCACGCTCAATTCTGAAAGGCTGCCGTCCTTGAGCGACACAACACCGAGAAACAACGAATCGACATCGCCGCCAAGCGGTGCTCTATCAATAGTCACAAGCGCGTGCGTTTCGCCCGGCAGGAGATGGGGCAATTTCACGGCCATTCGTCCGCGTGCCTTGTCAGGACCTACCAGGAGTCGCGAGTCCGTCGAAGTTGTCGAGCCAATCCAGACGCCACTAGATCGCACGAAGAGCATGACGTCGCTCTCTCGAATCGTTGCGTTAGAAGCTGAATCGGCAACACGCCGCGCGTTGCCGCCGGTAATCGGCACGATCACTAACGACTCATCAGACTGGAAGACGACGTGACTGCCGTCGCCTGTAAAGACGGGATTGAGTCCGCGCGGTGTCGGCCGGAATTCGGTGCCTCGAATGAGTTGCGCTACCGGATCGCCGATGCGGCGCAGGTACAGCGCTCCGGTCGACCCTCGCATGCCCGCGATGATGAGCATGGAACCATCGTGCGAAAATGCGAGCTTGTGACCGCTACCGCGGTACACGCTCACACTGTCGGGAAGCCGCACGTCAAATCGCATCAACTCGGCAGTGGTTGCCTGTGGTTGACGCGTTGCGAGCCACGTGGATGCAGCGACACCCGCTATCGCAATGATCGACAGTAGAATGATGAGTGCGCGCGCTGCTGTGTTGACCTGCGCAGCCGCTGGAACGTTCGGAGCACGATCAGTCATTGATCCGGCTTCGAACGTGCGGGATCCACTGAGAGTGGCCGCGAAATCCTGCGCCGTTGCAAAGCGATCGGCCGGAAGCTTGGCGAGCGCCTTGAGCACCGCATACTCAACACCGGGTGACACCGTATCGCGCACAGCGCGCGGTGCGGTCGGTCGCTCCGTCAACACCTTGGCCACAATCGCCTGCACCGTGCTGCCCGTAAACGGTGGATCACCCGTGAGCATTTCGTACGTCACCGCGCCCAGTGCGTAGATGTCACTTCGCGCGTCAATGGACTTCTCCCCCATCGCCTGCTCGGGGGACATGTATTGCGGCGTGCCAAGCGAGAGCCCCGTTTGCGTCATACGCGAGCCTCCGGCACTTTGCACGGCCAGAGCAATGCCAAAATCGGCAACGAGCGCGTGACCGCCCTGCAGCAGAATGTTTTCCGGTTTGATGTCGCGGTGAATGACACCAAGTCCGTGCGCATAGCCCAATGCGTCAGCCACTTCGCGCGCAATCAGCACGGCCTGGTCAATCGGCAATTGTTTTTCGCGTTCGAGCCGCGCCCGCAGCGTTTCCCCGGTGACCAGCGGCATCACGTAGTACAACAGCGAACCCGCATTCCCGCTGTCGAGCAATGGCAAAATGTGTGGATGCTGCAGCCGCGCGGTGGTTCGAATTTCGCTCAGGAATCGTTCGCTGCCGAGTGCGGCTCCCAGGTCTGGATGCAACACCTTGATGGCGACATCGCGGTCGTGCTTCAAATCATGCGCGAGATACACGCTGTCTCTTATACAC
>JBEBIR010000567.1:0-2907 GCA_040080315.1 Gemmatimonas sp. | reverse complement strand
GGCTGAGGTAGCGCCGACGGTGCGCGTGCGGATCGTCATCGCTGTGGCGATTGCGCTCTGCAGTGGTCTGATCGTCGCGCTCGACTATGCGTACTCGCCGCGCTGGATCATGACGGATATCGATCAGGTGTGGTTTGCCGCGCGGGCGATATTGCACGGGCAGGATCCGTATCCACTCATCGGACCGGGGCGCGAGTTCGACGGCCCGTGGCCGCTGTACTATCCGTTGATGGCGCCGATTTCGATTCTACCGGTGGGCTGGATGTCGGCCGTCTGGGCGCGCGTGCTGGTCGCGGCGATTCCGAGCGGTCTGCTCGCGTTCGTCCTCACTCGCGAGGGATATCGATTTCTTCCGCTGTTTGCGTCCGGTGCGTTCCTGGCCAGCATCAAACTCGTGCAGTGGCCGCCACTGCTGGCGTGCGCGCTCTTTCTTCCCTGGCTGGGGTTCTTCGCCGCGGCGAAACCCAATCTGGGATTGGCGGTCCTCGCCGGAATGCGCACCATGCGAGACGGCGTCATCGCGCTTTCGATGGTTGTGGCTATCACCGTCATCGCGTTTGTCGTTCAACCTGGTTGGTACGCGCAGTGGCGAGCGGCGGTGGAGTCGGCACCGCACTTCCAGTCCTATCTATTGCTACCGGGCGGTCAGGTCCTTCTGCTGTCACTGTTGCGCTGGCGACGACCGGAAGCGCGTCTCTTCGCCGTGCTGGCTGTCGTGCCGCAGACGCCCAGTCTTACCACGGTGCTCTTCCTCCTGCTCATTCCTGCGTCGCGGCGGGACGTGACCATACTCGCGCTGCTCACGTATATCCCGTTCTTCTTCTTTCAGAGCTCGGCCAAGTATCCAAGCTTCGAGGCTTGGGCGCAGGTCATGGAGTGGGTGCTGCTGTTCACCGCGTACCTGCCGGCGCTGTTCTTTCTGTTGCGCAAGCCCAATGTCGGACCCGCTCCCGAGATCATCGAGCGAGCCGTGCGCAACCTGCCTGTATGGATCCGCGGGACCTCGGCACGGCCGTCACTCTAGACTAGTGTCCATCCTGAAACGCTTTCACTCGCGACGGTGGAACAACAGACGGGAGACGGAAGACGGGAGACTCAAGACCAAGACCCGCGGCGTCTGAGTCTCCAGTCTCCAAACTTCCTCAACTGGACAGAATTCGCCCTGACGCGCGCGACCAGATCGACGAAAGCCACCACGTCGCGAGGATGGCCGGCGGGAACCACCAGGTGCGGGAATAGTCGGCGTCCGGCGCCGT
The DNA here is from genome assembly GCA_040080315.1 of Gemmatimonas sp. Classification (GTDB taxonomy): domain Bacteria; phylum Gemmatimonadota; class Gemmatimonadetes; order Gemmatimonadales; family Gemmatimonadaceae; genus Gemmatimonas. The sequence goes on along the minus strand of JBEBIR010000567.1, from coordinate 1,651 downwards.
GAGAATCAGCACCAGACCCAATTGACAGAGCAGGATTGCCACAACGAGTGCCCATCGACGCGCTGCCGACTCCACCTCCGCGAATGCGCGCAGGAAGATGATGATCTGCGGCACCAACAGCACCACATGGTCAAATGTCCAGCCAAACGGCGCCGCAATCACTGACACACACAGCACCATCGGCAACAGTGCGTCGAGCGACTGATCGCGTGGTCGCCGCCACACCCATAGCGCGCACAGCACCGCCGCGGCGAATGGAATGGCGGTGAGCGGCCATGTCGGACTGGGCCCGCCCGCGGGTGTCAGCAGGTCGCGCAACAGATTTGGCAGATTCGGGGTGCGCCATGTGATCGCGGGGGGAGCGCCAGCGAGCGGTGTCGACACACCTTGAATCCACCACGGCAACGCCGAGAACCAGTGTAGCATCGTGACCATCAGCAGCGACATCATCGCCGTCACCGCACCCGTGACAATACGCCACCGTCGTGCTCGGACGACTTCGATGGCGACCAGTACGAGCACGAGCAAAAAGAGGTGCGGCTTGATGGAGAGCAGCGCCAATGCGACGCCGGCCAACAGGTCGTGACGCCAGCGCATACTCCAGTACAGCAACGCCATGCCCAGCAGCAACACCAGACTGACCTGCCCCAACTGGATCGTCAACGCTGTTGGCACCGAGAGCACGCCCGCCATCGCCGCGGGAATGAGATCAATCGCCTCGAGTCGCGCGCGGCGGTATCCCGACGCGATCAAGAGACACGCCGCAGTCGCCATGACGATATTGACACCCATCCACATCGCGGCGGCGCGTTCCAATGGTCGCTGCAGCACCGGTCGCATCAGCACGAGCAGCCACGGCGGATTCCACATCATCAGTGGGACGCTGTCGGTTCGACCCGATGCCAGCTCGACGGCGTGTATCTGTGCAGGATCGTAGGGATTCCCTAAGCTGTCGGCCACTTGGTTGGCCGCCCAGTACTCGATGAAGTCCTTGGTGCCCCAGTGACCGTCGAGCGCGGGCGTGCGGCTGAACATTGCACCGACGACGATGGCGACAATCAGCAGCAGGAGGCCTGCCACGCGCGTCGACCGATGATGCGTCGATTGACGTGAAGGGCCGAAATCCGCCGTGGAAGATGGGGTCTCAGACACGCCGTCAACTTCGCCGGATATCCGCCGCACGGCAAACTGGTGGCTGAACCCGCTGACGACCTTCGCTCTGGCTCACCGCGCGTCAAAGACATAGAGTCCCATCGTCGCGTTCGACAAACCATTCCTCACCGCCAACCATGCAGCGTCTCCTGCGCCCGTCGCTGTCAGAGGTCTGGGCGATCGTGGCCATCGCGCTGCCGTTGCTGCTGACCATGGCGGCACGCATGGGGTCCGTCGATCTCACATACCATCTGCGGGCCGGGGCCATGATGCTGGACTCGGGAGCGCTGCTACGATCGGACACCTTCACCTTCACTGCCGTTGGTGCACCGTGGATTGATCAGCAGTGGCTGAGTCAGATCGCGTTGGCGCAGGTGTTTCGCATTGGCGGGTGGCTTGCCCTGGCGATGTTACGATTCGGACTCGCCGCGCTCGCACTGGTGTCCGTGTACGCCGCCTGTCGCGCACGTGGCGCCGCGGTACGGCCTGCGGCTTGGCT
>JBEBIR010000566.1:0-2910 GCA_040080315.1 Gemmatimonas sp. | reverse complement strand
GGCTACGTCGCCAAGCGATTCGAGATCAAGCGTGTCGCGGACGAGGAGATTCTGCTGGCGGATACGCGACTCGCGTCCAGTATCGCGACCCTTGAGCAGGTGACCACTACGGCGAATGCGGGTCGCGCGTTGGTCAATCGCGCCGATGCGGGCGGCAACGTCGGAGGTGGAGAGCGAGCGCTATCGACCACTGGGCTGCCGCCCGATCAGATGGGCAACCTGGCGGCGATGGCCGCGGCAGTTCCCGGCATTCAACTCATTCCCGGACTGGATGGCGCGGCTGATGTCTTCTCCGCGTTGGGACTGTCGGCCGATCAGAACAGTACGACGTTCAACGGTCTCGGATCCGGCATCAACACGCTGCCGCCGGATGCGCAGGTCCGCGCGTCGGTGCTCACCTACAGCTACGATCCGGGCATCGGCAACTTCAGCGGCGCGCGTATCGCGCTGGTATCGCAGCCCGGCACGAACTACTCGTTTCGCCAGGCCAGCACCAACGCCATCACGCCCAGTCTGGAGTTCGCGGACAATGTCGCCGAAGAACAGAATCAGAAGTACAGCAATTTCCAACTTGGAGCAGGTGGACGCGGCCCGATCACGATGGACCGCCATTTCTACAACACGTCGTTCGGGCTGACACGCAATTTCAAGGATCTGCCCTCGCTGCTCAACACGAGTTCCCTGGGTCTTTCGTCGGCGGGTGTTGCGGAAGATTCGGTGGCGCGCCTGCTGAGCATCCTGCAGCAATCCAATATTCCGGCCAGTCTGCCCAACGCCCCCTCGTTGCAAGCGACGGATGCGGCGAGCGTGCAGGCCAATTTCGATCTCACGCCGGGTTCATCCGGTACCGGCAACGCGCTCACGCTTGGGCTGCTCGGCAACTACCGGCAGAGTCAGCAGGTCACGGGGCTAGGTGGTTCGTCGATCCTCACGACACCTGCGCACAACGGCGAGACGAAGCAGTGGAGTGGCATCGCGTCGCTGCGGCACACCAACTATTTCTGGTTCGGCATTCTTTCCAACACGAATCTTGGCGTGAGTCTCAGCGGCACGGAGAATGAACCGTACCTGCGATTGCCCAACGGCAGCGTGCGTATCAACTCACTGTTCGACGACGGGACATCGGCCGTGCGCTCGCTGTCGTTTGGTGGCAATCCCGCGCTGGCGCTTGGTCAACGCGCACAGACACTGGAATTCACCAACGAGATGCGATGGTATGCCGGCAACAACCGTCATGCCGTCAAGTTGACGTCGAATGTGCGGCAGGAAGGATTCTCCTCCGACCAGAGTGCCAATCTGTTTGGGTCGTTCTCATTCAACTCGTTGGCCGAGCTACAGGCTGGGCAGGCGTCGTCATTCACGCGCACGCTGTTCGCGCCGGAACGCACAGGCAATCAGCTCACGGCAGCCGTTTCGCTGGGTGATTTCTGGCGTCCCAGCCCGGACGTGCAGATTCAGTATGGGTTGCGCATGGATGCCAATCGTTTTCTGACGACGCCGGGTCAGAATGCGCTCGTGGAGCAGAAACTCGGCGTGCGGAACGATGCGGTACCCAATCGCGCGTATTTGAGCCCACGTCTTGGGTTCACCTGGATTTACGGAACGGCACCGCAGATTGCGTTCATTCCAGGAGCCGCGCGTCCTCCGCGCGCACTCATCCAGGGTGGCGTCGGGGTGTTTCAGAACCTGCGCGGCTCCGAACTCATTGCGACGGCGGTGAACAACACTGGCCTGGCGAGTTCTACGCAACAGATTTCCTGCGTGGGTCCGGCCGCACCCGTGCCGGAGTGGTCCAGTTACGGGGCGAGCGCCGCGAACATCCCAACAACCTGCGCGGACGGGACCAGCGGCACAGTGTTCTCCAACAGCACGCCGAACGTCACGCTGTTCGATCCGGCGTTTCAGCAGTCGCGCGTGTGGCGTTCCAATCTGAGTTGGAGCGGTCCGCTGCTGGACAATCGCTTTGCGGTGGGTGTGTCGGGGGTGTACTCGCTCAACCTGAATCAGCAGGATGCGCTCGATCGCAACTTTCGCGGTACGCAGCGATTTACGCTGGATAACGAGGGCGGCCGTCCGGTGTACGCCAACGTTGCCGCGATCGATTCGCGAACGGGTGCGGTGGCGCTGCAGGACACGCGCATCACGACGGATTTCCTGCGCGTGTCAGAAGCGCGTTCCGACCTGCGTTCCGATGCGCGGCAGGTCCTGTTCACCGTGCGGCCCATCACGTCGAATCCAAGACTGCGTTGGAATGCATCGTATCAACTGCTGGCCCTGCGAGACCAGTATCGCGGCTTCAGCAGCACGGTCGGTGATCCGTTTGGGAAGCAGTGGGGGCAGAGTATGCAGCCCGGCCGTCACCAGATCGGGGTTGGACTCAACGACTTCCCGATTTTCGATGTGGTGTACGTGTCATGGAATCTGGCGTTCGTGTCAGGCATTCCGTACACGCCATCGATTCAGGGTGATGTGAACGGCGATGGAAGTGGGTTCAACGACCGAGCCTTTGTGTTTGATCCGGCGTCCACGTCGGATCCCGCGCTGGCCGCGGCCATGCGCACGTTGCTTGACGAGGGCGCAGGGTCGGCGCGCAGCTGCCTGACGCGCCAACTGGGAAAACTGGCATCGCGTGGCAGCTGCCGAGCGCCATGGAACACGCAGGCGAGTCTCAGTTTCCGATTCAACCCCCAGAAGATCGGGCTTCCAAAGCGTGCGAGTGTCAACTTCAGCATCAACAATCCGCTCGGACTGGCCGACTTGTTGTTGCATGGGCAGGAGATTCGGGGATGGGGACAGAACATCATGCCCGATCAGAGCCTGCTGTTCGTGCGCGGCTTCGATCCAGCTACGAAGCAGTACAAGTATGAAGTCAATGAGCGCTTCGGGACGACGCGGCCTACGCAGTCCACG
>JBEBIR010000565.1:0-2919 GCA_040080315.1 Gemmatimonas sp. | reverse complement strand
AAGGGCAATCGCGTCGTCGACGCGCCCGATCATTGCCAGTACCACGCTGAGGTAGGCGGTGTTCTGTGAACGCCGAACGCAGCGCGGGTCCAGTTCGGGATGGCGGGAATCTGTCCCTCCTGCAGCAATGAGTCAGTCGTGGCGAAACGGGGTCTCTGGTTCGCTCGCGCACCGTCGCGTTACGAGGCACATTGCCCGCCATGATCCCTGCGGACGCTGCATCGCGCCTCTCCGCCGCCCTCGCTGACCGCTACCGCATCGAGCGAGAGCTTGGTCAGGGCGGGATGGCCACCGTCTATTTGGCGGAAGACCTGAAGCACAAGCGGCAGGTCGCCATCAAGGTGCTCAAGCCCGAACTCGGCGCGGTGCTGGGCGCGGAGCGGTTCCTCAACGAGATCCGCACCACGGCCAACCTGCAGCATCCGCACCTGCTGGCCCTGTACGACAGCGGCGAAGCCGACGGGCTGTTGTACTACGTGATGCCGTTCGTGGAAGGGGAGACGCTGCGCGCGCGTCTCGGGACCGAGCAGCAACTGCCCGTAGACGAGACGATCCGGTTGATCGCGATCCTCGCGGGCGCGCTCGACTTCGCGCACGCGCGCGGCGTGGTGCACCGCGACCTCAAGCCGGAAAACATCCTGCTGCAGGCGGGGCAGCCGGTGATCGCCGACTTCGGCATCGCGCTGGCCGTCTCGCACGCCGGGGGCGAGCGGATCACGCAGACGGGGCTGTCGCTGGGCACGCCGCATTACATGAGCCCCGAACAAGCGGCGGGCACGCACACCGTGGACGCACGCGCCGACCAATACGCGCTGGGGGCGATGGCCTACGAGCTGCTCATGGGGGAGCCGCCGCACACGGGGGCCACGACACCCATCATCGTGGCGCGGCTGATGACGGAGGTGCCGCGCGCCATCCGGGCTGCGCGCCCCGCGGTGCCGGCGGGTGTGGAAGCCGCCATTCTGCGTGCGCTCGAAAAGGCGCCCGCGGATCGGTTCGCCACGTGCGGTGCGTTCGCCGAAGCGCTCGCCAAGGGTGCCAGCGAGGCCGACACCGCGCCTGTCGCCAGAGGGCACGAACCGCGCGTGTTGCCGACGCCTGCGTCGACACGGCTCGTGCCGTTCGCCGTGCTGTTGACGCTCGTGGCGGTGATCGTGGTCGGCATCACGCTGCGCAAGCGGTCAGATGGTCCCGCAGGCGCCAACGCCACTGCGGCGGAGCGCTCTCTCGTCGTGCTCCCCTTCACGTCGGTGGGCGGCGACACCGCCAACAGCTACTTCGCCGCCGGCATCGCCGACGAGCTCACGAGCGCCCTGACGCAGATTCCCGGGTTGCGCCTTGCGGGACGCGCCTCCGCAGCCCGCATCAAGGAGCAGGGCCGAGGGACACGGGAAATCGGTGAGGCGCTGCACGTCGCCGCCGTGCTTGATGGCTCCGTACGGCGCGCCGGGGATCGTATCCGCGTCTCGGCCGAGCTCACCAGTGCCAGCGATGAGCGTGTGCTCTGGAGCCAGACGTACGAACGCGCCATTGCCGATGTTTTCGCTGTGCAGGACGAGATCACGCGGGAGATCGTCTCGGCGCTGCAGGTGCGGCTGTCGTCGACGAGTGGCGCGCGCGGCATGAGTGCGCGGGGCGGCACAACGAACCTCGAGGCCTACGATCTCTACCTGCGTGCGATTCCGCTGTACAGGGGACGTGGCAGCCGGCTGGCCGAGGCGGAGCGATATCTCACGCAAGCCATTTCGCTCGACCCGGGATTCGCCCGCGCGCACGCGGCGCTTGCATCTACGCTCCTGTCAGAGCCGTACTTTGTGGAAGGCGTGAGAGGTCGCGACGTCGCCGAGCGGGGGCGGGCCGCCGCGCAACGCGCGATTGCCCTCGATGACTCACTGGCCGACGGACACCAGGCACTCGCACACTCGTACTCGGAAGCGGGCGAGTGGACCGAGGCACGGCGCGAGTATGAGCGTGCGATCGCCCTCGACCCCCAGTTCGTGGAAGCGCGTTACCGGACGGGCGAGATGTTGTACCGGATGGGGCGTTCCAGCGAATCGCTCGGGTATCTCGAGGCGGCGAATCGATTGGATCCGCTGTATTCGCAGAACAACGCCTACCTCAGCCTGACGTTGGCGATGCTCGGGCGCCTCGATGAGGCCATCGCCGTATCCCAGCGCGCGTTGGCACTGGATCCCGATCATATCCAGCTCAACCAGTGGTACGCACACGTGCTCGATCTCGCGGGGCGACGACCGGAGGCTGCAGCGCAGGCGCGGCGGCTCCTCGCTATTCCGAACATCCACGCCACTCGAATCGGTTCCGCGGCGGCAATTCTGGGCCGCGCCGGCGCGCGCGACGAGGCGCGCGCCCTGCTACAAAGCCTCGAGGCCCTTCCAGTCGGTTCCTCGGGCCGTGAACCGGCCCTGGGCTACGCTCGCCTGGGAATCGATGACCTCGCTGGCGCGTTGTCAGCCTTCGAGATGTCCGCGCAGTCCGATCCACACCGCCTCACGGCCTGGGGCATGCACAACGCGGTCTTTGACCCGCTGCGCGCGGATCCGCGCTTTGCCGCCGTCATCCGCAAGCTCAACCTCGACGTCGCGCGGCTCACGCTGCCCGACGGCGGACGGTCGCGATAGTGGGCTGCATCGTTTTGGGAGCGCCATGACCGACTCGCTGGCACGACTCACGGCGGCCCTCGCCAACCGCTACCGCCTCGAGCGCGAACTCGGCGCGGGCGGCATGGCCACCGTGTACCTCGCGCACGACCTCAAGCACGACCGCCAGGTCGCGCTCAAAGTGCTGCGCCCCGAACTCGCCGCCGTCATCGGCGCCGACCGGTTTCTCGCCGAGATCAAGACCACCGCCAATCTGCAGCATCCGCACATTTTGCCGCTGTTCGACTCGGGCGTGGTGGAC
>JBEBIR010000564.1:0-2925 GCA_040080315.1 Gemmatimonas sp. | reverse complement strand
ACCCAGACAGGCGTCCACCGTTTCCACCGCCTTGATCGTGGCGGGAATCGAACCGGTGTGACCCACCATATCGGTGTTGGCAAAGTTGCACAGCACAAAATCGTGCGTGCGATTGGCCAGCGCATCACACAGGATATCGCACACACCCGCCGCGCTCATCTCCGGCTGCAGGTCATACGTCGCGACTTTGGGGCTCGGCACCATCCGTCGATCTTCACCGGGAAACGGCGCGTCGTGGCCGCCGTTGAAGAAGAACGTCACGTGTGGATACTTCTCGGTTTCCGCGGTGCGCAATTGGGTGAGTCCGGCGTCACTGATCACCTGTCCCACCAGGTTGTGCATCGATTGCGGCTCGAACGCGACGGGAAACGAAAACGCGTCGTCGTACCGCGTCATCGTTACGATATCCACCGATGGACGCGCTCCCGTGTCGAAACCGGAAAAGTCGGGTGCGGTGAGCGCGCGCATGGTTTGTCGCATGCGATCCGAGCGGAAGTTGAAACACACCACTACGTCGCCATCCCGCATCGGCGCGAGCGGTGTGTCGGCGGCATCCACCATCACCATCGGCGGCACAAATTCATCCGTGGTGCCCGCGTCGTATGCGCGTTGCAACGCCGCCAGGGCATTGGTCTCATGCAGTCCGTCGCCGTTCACGGCGGCGCGATACCACGCGCCAGTGCGCTCCCATCGGTTGTCGCGGTCCATGCCGAAATAGCGACCGGACAATGACGCCAACTGCGCCCTGCCGTCGATGGCCGAAAGCGTCTCGCGCAAAAACGTCAGTCCGCTTCTGGGCGGCGTATCGCGTCCATCCAGCATGGCGTGCAGGGCCACGCGCGTCACGCCCTCGCGCGCGGCCAGCTCGACCAGCGCGAACAGATGCCGGTCCAGCGCGTGCACACCGCCATTGCCGAGGAGTCCGACCAAGTGCAACGTGCGGTCACGCTCGCGCGCCAACCGGCAGGCTCGCACCAGATTGGTGTTGCTGAAGAAACCGCCCGTCTCGATCGCTGCACCAATGCGCACCAGGTCCTGCATCACTTCGCGACCGGCCCCAAGATTCAGGTGACCGACCTCACTGTTGCCCATCTGGGCATCGGGCAATCCAACTGCCCGACCCGACGCACGCAACAATGTGTGAGACGAATTGGACCATATGGTGTTCCAGTGGGGTGTATGTGCGAGCAGAATTGCATTGGCAGTCCGCTCCTCGCGGTAACCCCAGCCGTCGAGAATGATCAGCGCGACAGGACGTTCAGTACGGGCAGGCATCCGTGCGGGAAGAGGGGAAACTGCTACCATTCGTCAGCGGGAATCTACCGCTGCACTCGGAACGAAACCAACAACTCCACCACGTGAAACGACGAATACCGCGAACCATCATCCTCGCGCTCGTGCTGCTCGGCTTGGCGGCCGTCGACGGACTGCTTCTGTACAAGCGCGGACGATATCGCGAGGAAACCGAACGACTACGCGCCGGAATGTCGACGTTTGAACGTGATCGAACCGACGCCATCGTTGCCGCTGAAGCCGACCGCACCGGACTGATGCTCCAGTTGGCGCGTCGCCAGTCATTCGGGGATGAGGCCCTCCACCTTGCCGTCAGCAGCGAATCGTCGTTCGTCGCCCTTGACCGCGGCGGCGTGCGACTGCGCGTCATGTCAGCCCGTTTTGGGCCCGAGCGACGAGTGGGCGTACCCCCGGACACCCTCTGGGTTGCCGTCCCGCGTGGAATGCGCACCGTCGAACGCCGGTTGGTCGAAGCCGATCGGTTCGAACTGCCAACCTGGCTATGGACCGACCGCGGACTTCCTCAACCAGCCGATCGCTGGGAAGTCGGGTGGTTAGGCGCCGACGCTTTGGTTACATCAGGCGGGACGCTCATCTACGCCCTGCCCACCGCGGGGCCGCTCGCCGACAGCAGCTATGTGATGCCGGGCACCATCCGGCTCCAACAAACTGATCTCAATGCGATCCGCGACAACGTCACGCTTGGCATGCGGGTGTACTTCTTCTGATGACCTCACCCATTCAAGTCGATGGCGCCGTGTTTGCGCGCTGGCGTCTGGCCCGACGCGTGCTGCTGGTGGCACTGGTTATCACGGGCGCGCTGACCGTCTGGCTGGCGGTCACCACCATTCGCCTCCGCTTCTCGCGGGACGTGGCGCGTCTGGTCTTCAACGACAACAGTGAAGCACTCGAGCAAGCGCGACTCGAGGCCGGGCTCGGCAGCGACAGTCTGCGAGTGGCCCTCGACAAGCTCCCTGAGGCGCCACCGCGCGATCAGCCGGCCATTATTGTGTCGATCGCCGAACGACGCCTCTGGTACAAGCAGGGTGACAGTGTGCTGTTCACGACGCAGGTGGCCACTGGCAGCGGACGCGAACTGATCATCAAGGGCTCAAGCAAAGTCCTTCGGTTCGAGACCCCACGCGGGCGTTTTCTCGTGCAGCGAAGGGACTCGGCCCCTGCCTGGATCCCGCCCGACTGGCACTTCGTCGAGCAGGCGAACAAGCGGAAGACGGGCATGGTGCAGTTGGTGCGCGGAAAGCCGCTGAGCCTGAAAGACGGAAGCGTTATTACGGTCGTGGGCAACGACGTGGTTCGCAAAGCCAAAGACGGCACGTCGCAGCCGTTGACCGCCTCAGACGGCCGCGAGATCGTCGCCGACGGCCGCATCGTCATTCCACCGTACGGAACGAACCAGCGGAAGTATGTCGGAGTGCTGGGGGCCTATCGTTTGTACTTGGGTGACGGGTATGCGCTTCACGGCACAAACGTTCCGTCGAGCATCGGCCAAGCGGTGAGCCACGGATGTGTCCGTTTGCGGAACGAAGACATCACCACCCTGTACCACATGGTCGACGTGGGAACTCCCGTGTTCATCTACTGAAATCGGCTATATTTCAGAGTGACAACGAG
>JBEBIR010000057.1:0-12604 GCA_040080315.1 Gemmatimonas sp. | reverse complement strand
ACAGCGCGACCACCCGCTTGCGCTCCTCGCCGTGTGTTCCCAGCACCGAGATGGCGAGCGCGGCACCAATGACGCTGCCCATCATCACGCCGAGGATGCTGCCGGATGCGAGCCAAGCGAGTGCGCCGCCGCCGATCACACCGATCGCGCCATTGCGCGTCGAGATGTCCTTGTCGTCGCCGAGCACATCGACGGCGACCGTCGCCGCGCCGCGCGGCGCGTCGCCGATGGTGCCGAGATACTTGCGTTTCAGAAACATGTATCCGATGAGCCCAAGGACCATGCCCACGCCCGCGGCCGCGAAGCCGTAGTGCCAACCGAACCGATCGCTCTGCGCCAGATACCCGCACACGATGGGTCCGAGGAATGCGCCCGTGTTGATCCCCATGTAGAACAGCGTGAAGCCTGAGTCGCGGCGCGTGTCGCTGACGCTGTACAGTTGTCCCACCATCGTCGACACATTCGCCTTGAAGAACCCCGTGCCGATGACCACCAATCCGAGGCCCGTGTAGAACGCGTTCATTCCCGGGATGGCCAGTACGAAGTGCCCGCTGGCGATAATGAACCCACCAATGACCAGCGCGCGATGCGTCCCGATGTACCGATCGGCGAGATACCCGCCGATCATGGGCGTGAGGAACACCAGCATCGTGTAGGTGCCATACACGCCGGCGGCACGAGCCGTATCCCACTCCAGCTGGTTCACCAGATACAACACCAGGAGTGCGCGCATGCCGTAGTACGAGAAACGCTCCCACATCTCCGTCAGGAAGAGCAGACCCAGTCCTCGGGGATGACCGAAGAAGGCGGTATCCTCGCCGACCGTAGCACTCATTGGGGTTGTCACGACGAAGGGGGCGAGAGGTGAGAGGGCGATTCCTTGATGCATGCTACGAAATGACCTGGTGCCACTTCCTCGAGCGGCGGTACCACCCGCGTGCACAACGCATCCTTTGCTGGATGCGGGCATCGCGGATGAAAGACGCAGCCGCTGGGCGGATTCGCCGGCGACGGCGGTTCGCCGGGCAACAATAGCCGATGTCGCGACGCTTGTGGATCGGGGACCGGAACGGCGGACAGCAGCGCCTTGGTATACGGCATTCGCGGAGTCGCGAACAATTGCGCGCGCGGGGCGAGTTCGACGATGTGACCGAGATACATGACGGCCACGCGATCGGCCATGTGGGCCACCACGGCGAGATCATGCGCGATAAACAGATAGGCGAGTCCGCGCTCCCGCTGCAGATCACGCAACAAGTTGACGACCTGCGCCTGCACGCTCACGTCAAGGGCGGAAACCGGTTCGTCGCAGACGATGAACGACGGTTCCACCGCCAGCGCGCGGGCAATGCCGATACGCTGGCGCTGTCCGCCGGAAAACTCGTGCGGATATCGCGACGCAAACTCCGGCCGCAATCCGACTTCTTCCAGCAGGGTTGCCACGCGTCGATCGGCCTCGGCGCCTTTCGCCAGATCGTGCACGATCAGTCCTTCTCGGATCGCCGCACCAACGGTCATTCGAGGATTCAACGAACCGTAGGGATCCTGAAACACGATCTGCATGCGACGACGCAAACGTCGCAGGGGCTCACCGCGCAGCGATCGCACGTCAATGCCATCGAATGCGATCTCGCCTGCGGTCGGCTCAATCAGGCGGAGGATTGCGCGTCCCGTCGTCGTCTTTCCGCACCCCGACTCTCCCACCAGCGCCAGCGTTTCGCCGGGCGCGATGTCAAACGACACCCCGTCCACGGCTTTGACGGCGCCCGTGGTGCGTTGCAACAAGCCACCGCGAATCGGGAAGTGCTTGGTGAGTCCGCGGACGCTGAGCAGTGGTGCGGTCACGCCGAGACCTCTGCACGTCGGCGCGCCGGCTCCTGCACCAGATGACAACGCGCAAAGTGTCCGGCACCAACCGGCGAGAGCGCGGGTGCCTCGACCGCACAGCGCTCGAACGCATGAACGCAGCGATCGCGAAAACGACACCCGGTTGGCCAGTCGGTCGACGCGGGTACGGTGCCGGGAATGGTTCGCAAGCGGCCACCGATCTGGTCGAGACGCGGCACGGCGGCGAGCAAGCCTTCGGTGTACGGATGGGTTGTCGAGGCAAACAGCTCATTGACGGGTGCCTCCTCGACAATCTGCCCGGCGTACATCACGAGCACGCGTGAGGCCATCTCGGCCACGATGCCCAGATCATGCGTGATGAGCAACAGGGCCAAACCGGTCCGTTCGCGCTGGGCGCGTAGCAGATCGAGGATCTGCGCCTGAATAGTCACGTCGAGCGCGGTGGTAGGCTCGTCGGCGATGACCAGTCGTGGTTCCAGCACCAATGCCATCGCGATCATCACGCGTTGGCGCATCCCTCCGGACAGTTCGTGCGGATACTGTTTGGCGCGCTCGGCGGGGTCGGCAATGCCAACATCTCGCAGCATGGTGACCGCGCGCTCCCAGGCTTCGCGCCGCGACGCCGTGGTGTGCACCCGCACCACTTCCGCAATCTGATCGCCCACGGTCAGTACGGGATTCAGCGCCGTCATCGGCTCCTGAAAGATCATGCTCATCCGGCACCCGCGAATGGCGCGGAGCTTCTCATCGCTCAATGCCAGGAGGTCGCTGCCCTCAAATCCGATCGCGCTTCCGGGCTCGATGCGGCCGGGCGGAGGAACCAGCCGAAGGAGCGACAGCGCCGTCATGGACTTTCCGCATCCGGACTCTCCGACAACGCACAGGGTCTCGCCAGGCGCGATGGAGAACGAGACACCGTCGACGGCGCGCGCGGTGCCACCGTCTGCGGGGAAGGTGACTCGCAGCGACTGAACGGTGAGCAGCGTGTCGGGGCTGGAGATATGGTGGGGAACGGTCACGCGTGAACCTGATCCATCGCGAAGAGATCGCGCAAGGCGTCGCCCAATGCGTTGCAGGCCAAAACCGCCGTCACCATGGCCAGTCCCGGGAAGAACGCGAGCCACCACTGGGCTTCCATCACACCCGCACCTTCCTTGATGATGTTGCCCCAGCTTGCAATTGGCGGCTGCACGCCGAGCCCCAGGTAGCTGAGGCCCGCCTCGAGGGCGATAGTGCCGGCCACATTCAGCGTCGCGCTCACCACCAGGAGCGGCACGAGATGTGGTACCAGGTGTCGACCGAGCAGGCGCGCGCGCGGCACGCCGGTCGCTTGCGCCGCGAGAATAAAGTCACGCCGCACGAGGGCCTGAACCTCGCCGCGCACAAGCCGGGCCACATCGAACCAGCCAGTGGTGCCCAGCAGGATGATCAGCGCTGAAAGCGGCAGCGCCCCCCAGAACGCGGTCACGGCGAGCAGCAGTAACAATCGTGGAATCGACAACGCGACATCGAGGAATCGCATGAGCCACCGATCGACCGCACCGCCCAGCAAACCGGCCACCGCGCCGTAGCACGTGCCCAGCAGCAACGCGAGCGAGACGGCGGCAAACGCGAGAGTCAGCGAAATGCGAGAGCCGTAGATGACACGACTCAACACATCGCGCCCGTAGCCGTCCGTGCCGAACGGGTGTGCGGCCGAAGGCGGGAAGTTCTTCACCACATCGTAGTTGTCGGGCAGGTCTGCAGGCGAAAACGGCGCGATGAACGGCGCGAACACGGCGACGGCGGCGAGCATGAGCACAAAGACGAGCGGCAGACGCCACCGAACCGTGCGTGCAGCGATGGCGGATGGCACGAGCGTGAACATCACGAGACGCGCAACCGCGGATCCACGAAGGCGCGAACGATATCGGCCAGCAGACTGCCAAGCGCGGTCATCGCGCTGCCGATGATCACGCATGCGCTGACGAGGTGGTAGTCACGCTTGTCAATCGCATCAAGCAAGGCGCTTCCCATCCCAGGCCACGCGAACACCCGCTCGACAAAAACGGCTCCCGTCAGCAGTGCCGGAAAAGACAGCCCCGCCAGCGTCACGATTGGCAGGATGGCGGCGCGCCACGCTTGTCGACGCACGGCGGCCTCGCTCAGACCCTTGGCGCGCGCGGTGCGAACGAACGGTTCGCGCATCACGTCGGACATGGTCGCCCGCTGGTAGCGCGCGAAGACTGCGGTGCCCATGACCGTGAGGGACAGCCACGGCAACACCAGATGTCGCGCGCGGTCGATGATCTGTTGCCACGGCGTCATGCTGTCGTACATCGCCGCATCAAACATGCCGGTGGCCGGGAGGATATGCACGCGATACGCGAACACGTAGAGTAGCGCGAGGGCGAACCAGAATTCGGGGATGGAATAGAGCAGAAGCGAGGCGGTGGTCACGGCGCGGTCCGGCCGCCGACCGGCACGCGCCCCCTGCCACGCGCCAATCGCGGCGCCCAGTAACACGCTCGCGCCGAGCGCAAGACTCATCAGCAATAGCGTATGGGGCAGACGATCGCCAAGGACGTCGATTGCCGGGCGCTGATGCGATGTGGACTGTCCGAGACGGCCGCGTGCGACATCGGCGATCCATCGCGTGTATTGCACGGCGATGGGCTGATCGTAACCCTGCTGCGCATCCCATTGCGCCCGGAGTTCGCGTGGCACACTGCTGGCATCCGCGATGCCCGAAATCGGGTCTCCCGGCGCGAGATGCAGCATCAGGAAGGCCAGGCTCGCCGCGGCGAAAATCACGAGGACGCTCTGCAGTGCGCGGCTGGTCAACCGCGCGACAATCCCTCGCACCTCCGGCGCGAACGCGGTCAGCGCGCGCCTCCGAGTCCAACGCGGTCGCGATCGATGAGCTGCGCCGGATCGACGGACCAGTCGGCAAGGTTGGCATACCAGCCGTCGGCGCGCAGCGGCGCAATCCGAATGCGCTTGTGCACCGCGATCGGAAGACGCTCTTCATACAACCACACGGATGGCGCGTCGTCGATCGCCTGCTGGAATACACGCGCCCAGTATCCGCGACTGCGCGCGAGATCAAACGTGGTCAGCGCACTGTCCAGCACCGCGTCAAACACGGGACTGTTGTACCCCTGATGATTCAATGCGCCCCGCGAGGCCCACGTCTGCCGCATGCCCTGCAGTCCCGGGTTCGTTTGCATGCCGCCCATCCAGGCATCAAAATCGCGCGCGTCCAATCGCGGGCCAAGGGCTGACCCGTCGAGATTCTGCAGCACCACGTTGGCACCAATGTTCTTGAGCGCCGACTGCACCAGCACAGACAACTTCAGGCGTGTCGCACTCGATGTTGGAACAAGAAGTTCGAACGTGAGCGCCTGCCCATTGTGTTCGCGCACACCGTCGCCGTTCGTGTCGACCCAGCCTGCGCTATCGAGCAAGGCGCGCGCGGCCGCCACATCGAACGGCACCTGCCGCAACACGGTCGTATCAGGAATGAGAACACGCGGACCGGCCCCGAAGGAGACCATTCCGAGCGAGTCAAGGGCCGACCGGACCATTCGCGCGCGGTCGAGTGCCATGCTGAGGGCGCGACGAACGCGAACGTCCCCGAATACGGGATGCGGCGTTCCGGCCGCACCAAGTGGTTCGCGGCGCGCATTCAGATTGAAGCCGACGAAGCCGTATCGCAGTGACAAATAGCTTTCGAGACGAAGGGATGGCGTGCTGGCCACTTGTGGAATGTTCTCGGGCTTGATCTGCTCCAGGAAGTCGGCCTCGCCCGCGGATAATTTCACCGTGGCCGCCCCCAGATCGGAAACAAAGGTCCAGATCACCCGGTCGAGTTTGGCTCGGCCGCGGGCGTTAGCGGTGTCGGCAATAATTTCGAGACGGGAGCCCGCCTCCCACTGCGCGAAGCGAAATCGGCCAGTGCCGACGGGCTGACGACCGAACGGTGCGTTCACGAGTGCCGAATCGGGTAGTGACGCGAGCAGATGCGACGGCAGGATGAACATGCTGTACGTCGCGTCAAGGAACTGTTGGGGCGTGCGACGTTTGAACCACACGACCGCGGTTAACGAGTCGCGCACGGACACCGAGTCGATGTTGCCGAGCAGAGAGCGCGACTCACTGAGCACGGCATCCGATGTGTACACGTGGAACGTGTACCGCACGTCTTCGGCGCGGACCGCGACGCCATCGTGCCAGCGGGCCAGCGGGTCGATCGAGAAAGCAATCGACAACGAGTCAGGAGCCCAACTCCAGGTCTTCGCCAGTCGCGGCGTGAACCCGATGTCGCCGAACGTGCTGAGTTCAGGACCAATTTCGGCGAGGCGATCGAAGACCGACGCGATCACCGACAGCTCGTGTGTCTGATTGGCCCGCGGCGGGAAGAGGGTTCTTGGTTCCGCGGGTTGCACAATGACCATCGTCCCGCCGGTTTCGCCGGTCGTCACCTTGTCGGCGCTCGAACAGGCGAGGAGCGCAGTCGATATCAGGCCGAGCAGTGTCGTGACGTGCCGTTGGCGAACACCAGATGCCGCGACAGACGGTGCGGCGGTGTCCTGCGGTGCGGAGGGCATGGTGGTCGGGTGCAGAAGTTTGAAGAATCGCTGCGCGATAGGATGCCGAGTGCGCGCTATCGGCGCCAGAGCCAAGTGTCGTCTCGGAAGTGCATTCCGTGACGCGCGAGCACTCGTTCATCGAGAGAAACGGCGTCCGGGGTGACGCCACCCACGTGACGGGTGGACAGGCGATCGCGCAACGCCTGCTCGAGCGCGTCGGCGACCGCGTTCCACGTCGGCGTCTGGCGCAGACAGGAGTCCAGCGACGCGGCCTGCGGCGTGTTCGAGCGCGGGGGCCGCATGGCGGTCTGCAGCAAGTGCTGGGAATCGGTCAAGAGGATACTGCCGTGCTGCAGGTAGGCCCCATGCTCGCGCCACACAGCGCTGCCCACCAGCTTGACGCCATTCACGGTAATCTCTCCGGGCGCCGGCTGATCGAAGCACACCGGACCATCAGGACGCATTGGCGGACCGGCAGGTTTGGTCGAGAGCTCGGCCGGTACACCCAGAAGACGCAGTGCCGCCAGCAACACATCGTTGACGGCGGCGTACACGGTCGTCCATGGCGTCTGGTCGCTGATCCGCAGGGTCACACTGTAGGTAACCTCCGCCGCATGCAGCAGCGCGCGGCCACCGGTGGGTCGTCGCACCGCATCGAGCCCGGACGCCGCGAGGGAGTCCCGATCAAAGCGGTTTCGCACGGCCTCATTTCGTCCAAACGAAATGGTCGGACGTTCCCACGCATAGGTGCGCCATATGCCATGGTCGCGCTCACGCGCGGTGTCCAGCAACGCGCTATCGAACGCCATGTTGTACGCGCCATCGGCCGGCGCGGTGCGCATCGTCCGCCACTCGGACGGCAGGTCCATTCCCCACGCGTTGGTGCTCAACGATTCGGTGCCCATGGCGATAAGTTTACTGTGTTCATCGCAAAACTCCTGTGTGTCCCGAGCTCCGGCTCGTTTCTCGAGGAAGGTCATGGCAACACGTACCGCTTCGTCGGCATCCTTCGCAGCTGATTCCTTCATTCCACGGCACATCGGTCCTGACGCTTCCGAACAGCGGGAGATGCTGGCAGCCCTTGGGTACGAAACGCTTGATGCGTTCATCGACGCCGTGGTTCCGGAGTCGATTCGCTATCGCGGAACGCTGGCCACTGGTCCTGCCAGAAGCGAACCGGAGGTATTGGCGGCGCTCAAGCGCATGGCGTCGCGGAACAAGGTGTATCGGTCGCACCTGGGAATGGGGTACTACGGCACGCACACGCCGGGGGTGATTCTCCGGAACGTGATGGAGAATCCGGCCTGGTATACGGCGTATACGCCGTATCAGGCGGAAATTGCCCAGGGTCGGCTGGAGGCGCTGCTCAACTATCAGACGATGGTGATCGATCTGACGGGACTCGAGATCGCCAACGCCTCGCTGCTGGACGAGGCCACCGCCGCGGCCGAAGCGATGGCGTTGGCCATGGCCTCCAAGGGCAGTGGTGCCCGAAACACGTTTGTCGTCGCGTCTGATTGTCATCCGCAGACGATTGAAGTGGTTCGCGCTCGCGCCGAGGCGCGCAGCGTGCAGGTGGTGGTGGCGGATCCGGCAACGATCACGATGGGTGATCACGTCTTCGGTGTACTGCTGCAGTACCCCGCCACGGATGGCGCGGTGATCGACTATCGCGCTCTGTGCGAGCAGGTGCACGCGGCCGGCGCGATGGTGATCGTGGCGACCGACCTGCTGTCACTGTGCCTGCTGACGCCGCCGGGCGAATGGGGCGCCGACATCGCGGTTGGCAGTGCGCAACGTTTTGGCGTACCAATGGGCTTTGGCGGACCGCACGCCGCGTTCTTCGCGACACGCGATGAGTTCAAGCGACTGCTGCCGGGACGCATCATCGGTGTTTCGCGAGACGCCGACGGCAACTCAGCATTGCGCATGGCACTGCAGACGCGCGAGCAACACATTCGCCGCGAAAAGGCCACCAGCAATGTGTGCACGGCGCAGGTGCTGTTAGCGGTCATGGCCGGCATGTATGCCGTGTATCACGGACCCGACGGACTCCGGCACATCGCGCAGCGCGTGCATGGCCTCACCGTGGCGCTGGCTGCGGGGCTCGAGAAGTTGGGATTCTCTATTACGCACGAAGACTACTTCGACACGATTCGTGTTGAGGTTGGCGCGCATGGTCAGGAAGACATAATGACCGCCGCTGACGCACACCACATGAATCTGCGCGTGCTCGCACCCGGCGCGTTGACCGTGGCACTCGATGAAACCACGACCGCGGCCGATATCGTGGATCTGTGGACGGTTTTTAATGGCGGAGACGTCCCGGACTTTGCGTTTGAGGACGTCGCGCGCGATACCGATGCCCGGTTCGATGAGCGGTTCCGTCGTGTCTCCACGTTCCTGACCCATCCGGTATTCCATCGGTATCGCAGCGAAACCGAAATGCTGCGGTATCTGTACGCGTTGCAGGCCAAGGACTTCTCGCTGGTGCATGGCATGATCCCGCTGGGCTCCTGCACGATGAAGCTCAATGCCACGGCCGAAATGATTCCGGTGACCTGGCCGGAGTTCGGACAACTGCATCCGTTCGCGCCGTCGTCACAGACGGAGGGATACGCGGCGATGTTCCGTGAGTTGGAGCAGGACCTGGCCGAAGTCACGGGGTTTGCCGGCGTGTCGTTGCAGCCGAACGCCGGCTCGCAAGGCGAGTACGCGGGCCTGCTGGTCATCCGCGCATATCATCATGCCCGCCAGGATCAGCATCGCACCGTGTGCCTCATTCCCCAGTCGGCACACGGCACGAATCCGGCAAGCGCGGTGATGGCCGGATTCTCGGTGATTGTCGTCAAGACCGACACCGACGGCAACATCGATGTCGATGACCTGCGCGCGAAGGCCGAGCAGCACGCGGCGAACCTTGGTGCGCTGATGGTCACGTATCCGTCGACGCACGGCGTATTCGAGGCGCGCATCAAGGAGATCACCGCCATCGTGCATCAGCATGGCGGTCAGGTGTACATGGACGGCGCCAACATGAACGCCATGGTTGGCATCTCACGCCCCGGCGATCTGGGTGCCGATGTGTGCCACCTCAACCTGCACAAGACATTCTGCATTCCGCACGGCGGCGGCGGTCCCGGCATGGGGCCGATCGGTGTCGCGCCGCAACTGGTCCCCTTCCTGCCCACACATCCGGTGATTCCAACCGGAGGCAGTTCGCCAATTGGACCCGTGTCTGCGGCGCCGTGGGGCAGCGCCAGCATTCTGCCGATTTCGTTCGTGTACATCCGCCTGATGGGCGGTGAAGGGTTGGCCATGGCGACGAAACTGGCGATCCTCAACGCGAACTACATCGCCAAGAAGCTGGAAGCGCACTATCCCGTGCTGTATCGCGGACAGAACGGACTGGTGGCGCACGAGTGCATCCTCGACACGAGAACGGTCAAGGGCGCGGCGGGCGTGGAAGTGGAAGACATGGCGAAGCGCCTGATGGACTATGGATTCCATGCGCCGACGATGTCATTCCCCGTCGCTGGCACCATGATGGTGGAGCCGACCGAGAGCGAGTCGAAGGTGGAACTCGATCGCTTCATCGAAGCGATGATTGGCATTCGTCACGAGATTGCCGCGATTGAACGCGGCGAAGCAGACCGCGAGAACAATGTGCTCAAGCGGGCGCCGCACACTGCGGCACACGTGACCAGCGACACGTGGGATCGACCGTACTCGCGTGAGCAGGCGGCGTATCCAACGAACTGGACGCGGGCGCGGAAGTTCTGGCCGACGGTGGGGCGGATCGAAAGTGCGTTTGGCGATCGGAACCTGGTGTGCGCCTGTCCGCCGATCGAGGAGTACGTCTCGATCGGCTAGCCTCGCGCCCCGGGCCCGGGACTACTCGCCCAACTGCGTCGAATACTCCGCCGCCGACAGCAGTCCCGTGTCGCCACCGGACGGGACCCGCACCTTGATCATCCAACCGTCGCCATACGGATCGGTGTTGATCAACGCGGGCTCGCCGTCCAAGCGCGCATTCACTTCGACCACCTCGCCCGCCACCGGCATATACAACTCAGAGACGGCCTTCACGGCTTCGACGGTGCCAAACACGTCGTGCGAGCCATACGAGGCACCGACCTTGGGCAACTCCACGTAGACAATGTCGCCCAGTTCGCCCTGCGCAAAATCCGTGATGCCGATAGCGACCACACCCGCGTCGCCGGTGGACCGGATGTATTCATGTTCCTTCGTGTAGCGCAGATCGGCAGGAATGTTCGACACGTGTGGTGCTCCGAGGATGTATCGGGACGTCAGGAGGCCGGCACAGACGTGTGGTGCCGGCCCGACTGTTCGAGAATGTGGTGCCACAGCGTGGCAACCCGTACTTCAAGCTGTGCTGGTGTACCGTCGTTGTCGATGACCCAGGTGGCGCCGGCGCGCTTCCGGGCGCTCGGCCACTGCGCGTCGATCATTGCCTGGGCGTCCGCGGCGGTCAATCCGCGATCGCGGATCAAGCGTTCAAGACGGACCGATGACGGGGCATCGACCAGGAGAACGCCGTCGAACGCCTGCTCGAGGCCGACTTCGAACAGCAGTGGGATGTCAGAAATCACCACCTGATCGCCACGGGCAACGGCCTCGCTCAAGCGTGCGTCACGCAGGCGCCCGACGGCAGGATGCACAATGGCGTTCAACGCCTCGCGTGCCGGCGAATCGTGAAAGACCAGACGCCGCAGGGCGGCCCGGTCGAGTGCGCCGTCGGGGGCGATGACGCCAGACCCGAAGCGCGCGATGATCGCGTCGAACGCTGGTGTCCCGGGCGCGACGACCTCACGCGCGAGCTGATCAGCGTCGATGATCGTGGCGCCGAGCGTCGCCAGCTGTCGCGCTACGCTGCTCTTGCCGCTGGCGATGTTGCCGGTGAGGCCGAGGTGCAGGGGCCGGTGCGGAGGCATCGGCGAAAACTAACCAGCCGCAACCGCGAACTACGCGGCGGCGCTGTCCTGCAGATCGTCTTCGTGCGAACCGATCTCGCGCCGCTTCTCGCGATTGACGAGCAGTTCCTGAATGACCCAGCCCGCGCCGCCACGCAGTCGAATCTGATGCGGCGTGCATCCCAGATAGCGCTGACAGGTGTTCCGAAAGGCGCTGCCGGACGGAAAATCAAGCGCACTGGCCACGCCGTCCGCACTGCGAGAGCCGTCTTCCAGCATGCTGGCCGCGACGATCAGGCGACCCCAGGTCAGCATCTGATGCGGGGGCGGGAGTTGGGCACCCTCGAGTCGTTTGGAGAGCAGGCGACGGGAGACGGCGATCAGTCGGGCGAGGCTGTCCGGCGTGAGTCGTTCGTGGGCACGTGTCACGGACAGCATGACCGCATCTCGCACCACGCTGCGGAGTCCGGCGAGGTGCGGTTTGAGCAGGCTGGACACACTGCGCGCCTCGGCCTGATCGAGCAACGCCGCCAAGGCGGCCGGTGTATCGGTCTCCTCAGCGACCACGAGCACATCGATGCCGCAGCGACCCGCATCAAACATGTCCTTCGCTCGTTCCCGCGTGACATCGACATAGGCGACGAGGGCCGCGCGCGGCACACGCACGCGCAGCTGTCGCACGCGCTCAAAGTCAGCACGGCCATCGACGTAGAGGTCAAAAACCACCACGTTGATCGGTCCGCGCTCGCATGCGCGGGTCAACGAAGTCCAGTCCTCGCACGGCACGAAACGATACCGATCGCGCGCCGCACTGCGGAGGCGAGCGAGTCGGGGTTCGTGGGCGAGGAGCGTCGCGATTACGCCCATGCGACGATCCGCTCAGAAAGGGGGAAGCATATTGCCAGCATCAGCCAGTAGACGCCGGGTAACACGTGTGCGTCACAGTCCCGGCCACTGCTTCGAAATCGGCGACACCTGCTGCGATGACTCTGCACGAGCGAGCCGATACTATTCACCGGACGACGCCGTCCTCCCCTGTGTCACTTCGTGCCCGCACTGTGACAGCCTCCGCCCAGCCAGCCCGACTTGCGATGCTTGAAGCCACGCACCAATCCACCCCGGATTTGGTGGCGATGCTCGCGCTTGACGGCTCGGTGCTGGAGGCGAATCGCGCCGCGTTGGCATTCGCGGGAATCTCATTGGCGGAAGCGTCCGGTGTGCCGCTCTGGACGTCGCCAGGGTGGTCGACAC
>JBEBIR010000563.1:0-2930 GCA_040080315.1 Gemmatimonas sp. | reverse complement strand
GAAGGGCGCGACCCCACGGAGTCGCGCCCTTCGTGCGTTCGCCAGGCCGCCACCGTGCACCACTGAGCGGACTAGCGTGCAGCTGAGACGAAAGGGAGCTTCCTGAATGATCGCCGGACAATGGGGTAAGCCATCCGAGGTGCTGCTCGACCTCGTCGTCGAGGATGACGGAACGGTTCGCGGCGTTGCGAATCCCGGTCGGCAGAACGCGCAGATTCGGCGCGGACACTTCGACGCCGAGTCGGGCGTTGTCCACCTGGAAGGGGAGCACGTCACGCCCGACGGCACTACGATGGCGTTTCGCGTTGATGGGCGCCTTGTTGGACGGACGCTGCGCCTCGCATTCCAGTTCGGCGACCTGCGAGGCGAGATCGATGTGGTGCGTGTAGCGGACTATGTCACACCGTCCCTCACCTATTGGGATCGGCTGAAACCACGCATCGCAGTACTGAAGCGGCGAATCAACGCGCGATCGAGACCAACCCGTGAGACGAATGCCCGCGTGCTGGCCGAACGAGGCGAGTCGCTCGACTCAGTCCGTTGTCGCGACGCGGTATCCGCCGACATCCCGTCGTTGGCGGAATTGCACGTCACCACGTGGAACGCCACGTACAATACGACGCGGGGCCCAACGATGGAAACACGCACCTGGCAATGGCGTCAGGTGTTCGACACGACGAACCGACGGGATTTCGTGCGTGTGCTGCAAGACCGCAACGAACGTCTGATCGGATTCGTGTGGGGCAAGCCGCATCTTGGCGAATGCGAAGGTGAATTGAGCAAGATTTATCTGCGATGGGAGTACCACGGGCTGGGTCTCGGTCGGCGCATGATGGCCGACACAGCGCGGCAGTTTCTCGCCCGTGATATCCACTCGTTCATTCTCTTTGCGGAACTCAGCAATCCCACACTCGGCTTCTACGACCGCCTGGGCGGCGAGCGATTGCTGGACGATCGTGGGCAGTTCTGCGGCGCGTATGCGTGGCGTGACGTGCGTACGCTCATGGGGTGATCGTGCCCGGAGACTTCAGGTACGTCGCCGGCGACTATCCTTCACGCGCGCGTATCGCGCGAGGAACGTCCGCACGCCCTCCTGCGCGTTGGCGATGATGTACTCCTTGGGCGGCGTCGTCCCGATGAGCATCGCGCGATCGAGCGGCTCGCCGGCGACGAGGTAGGCAAACTGTGTCGCTGCGCGTTGCGCGTCGGTCACGCGGAGCACACCCTCACGTCCCAGATAGTCGAATCCGTCTGTCAGCGCTTCGATCACCTGACCGGGAGCCCGATCGAAGTACTCCCTCGCCAATGCGGGGAATGCGCGCGCTTCACCGATGAGGAGCCGCCGCAAGGCAACGACTTCGGGACGCACGATGCCAAGCGCCAGCCGCCGCCCCACGTCGTCGAGCGCCACGCGGATGTTGGCGGTGGTGATCCCGACCATGAATTCCTCGCGCAGATCATTGGCAAACTGCTCCGCGAACGCGATCACCTCCACGACCATCTGTGTGAAGAGCGCGTCCTTGTCGGCGTAGTTGTTGTAGACCGTGCGCTTGGTGAGGCCGGCCAGCGCGGCGATCTCCTCCATGGTGGTGCCGGCGTAGCCGTGGCGCAGGAACAGCGTGCGTGCGGCGTCGATCACGGCGGCGCGTGTGCGCATGACGCGCGGATCATCCGCGCGCGGACCGGCAAAGCGTGGTCCACGTCGCCGTGGGGCCTGAGCCTTCGATATTGCACTCACGGGTGAAGTATTGTACTATCGGGGCGACAAATCAACCGATGAGGAACAACATGGAATCCAGTCGTCAGGCCGGCGCCGTGTCGGCGCGCACGAACGAATCGGGCTTTGATCGAGGCGCGGCGGTCACGCGGTCACTGCTTGGCTACGGGATGGTGGCGGGACCGTTCTATCTGGTCATCGGGGTCATTCAAGGGTTTGTTCGCGAGGGCTTTGATTTCGCGCGTCATCCGCTCAGCGTGCTGGCGAACGGACCAGGGGGGTGGGTACAGACGCTGAACTTCGTGCTCAGCGGCCTCATGGTGATTGCGGCGGCCGTGGGCTTTGCGCGCATGCCGGCGCCGAAGGTACGCGCGGTCAGCTGGTTTCTTGGCGGGTTCGGCCTCAGCATGATCATTGCCGCGGTGTTTCCGGCAGACCCGATGGATGGGTTTCCGGTTGGCACACCGGTTGGGCCTCCCACGTCGATCAGCACCACGGGACTGATGCACTTTGCAGCGGGAACGTTGGGGTTCGTCTCGCTCGCGATCAGCGCGCTTGTCGCGGTTCGCGCCATGTCGCGTCGGAAGATGCCGTCACTCGCGCGATTCTCGCTGTTCGCCGGACTTGGCGTGCTGATCGGGTTCTTCGGCGGATTTGTCCCCGGTATCTCCGTGGGCACGCTGGGCATCTGGTTCGCGGTCGTCATCGGCTGGGTGTGGCTGGCGGTTCTTTCGCGCCATCTGTATCGCGTGGCACCCGACCCGAACTGCGCGCCGCAGGCCGGCTAGTTCCCTCCGAAACGACGTTTTCGGGATGGTGAGACAGAACAACAGACGTAGAGACGGAGGACTGGAGACTGCAGACGCAGACGTTGCGGGCCTGCTTCTTGAGTCCGTAGTCTTCAGTGGAAAGACGGACGACGGGAGACGGCAGACTCAGACGCGGCTGCTCTTGGTCTCCCGTCGCCCAGCTGCCGTCTCCTCGTCTGTTTGTTCATACGCCGCACGGTCCGTTCATGCACGAGGTTCGGGACCGACATGTGCTAACGTCGCTGTCTGCAGCGGCGCGAGGTTATACCGTGCGGCGCGACACCCACTACAGATCCTCCGGCTGCAAGCCGGTGCGCTTCGCGATGCGCGCGAGCATCCGTGGACCAACCTCGTCGCCATCGTGAAACGCGAACACCGCAGTTGACAGCAGAGCCGTCCGGCGC
>JBEBIR010000056.1:0-12634 GCA_040080315.1 Gemmatimonas sp. | reverse complement strand
GCAATCCTGATCGCGTGGAGCTCCTGTTGTCCGATGGAGTCAAGAGTACGCGAGTGGTCGTTGATCCGATTTCTGGAGCGATTCGTCCATGACCACCATCACACGCAGGGTCGCGCACATCGCGGCGCTTGCGACACTGGCTGTTGTTGGCTGCCGCTCACGAGCCGCGTCCGATAACACGAGTGCGACCAGCACCGCGGGGGCGCCGGCATCGCTTGCGCTGCGACTCGAACGCGGGCCGTGCTTCGGTCGGTGCCCGGAATACGTCGTCGAGTTGTTCAGCGATGGCGCCGTGCGCTTCGAAGGACGCAAGAACGTTAAGTCGCTCGGAGAACAGCGCGCGAACGTGCTCGCTGCCGATGTGCTCGCGCTGCAACGACGGCTGCTGGACGCCGGATTTTCCAAAGCGGACAGTGCGTATGTCGGCGGGAGTCCCAACTGCGGTCGCTACTTCACCGATGGTCCACAATTGATTCTCTCCGCACCCGTCGGCGCGGCGATCAAATCGGTTCACGTCGAAGCAGGATGCACGGGCTCCCCGCGCTATCTGACAACCCTGGCAGCCCAGGTGGACAGTGTCGCTCGCACGAGCGCCTGGATCGCCGGGAACGGAGAAACCAAATGAGAACCCTGCTCCTGCTGGTCAGCGCACCGCTTGTCCTCGCGCTCGCGCAACCGGCGCGCACGGTCGTAGCACCCGCGCCGTCAGTCGTGTCGTTGGACTCGCACGTCGCGCGTCATCCGAAATCCAAAGTCGCCGCCGCGCGCACCAAGAGCGCGGTCCAGGCGGCGGACAAGGCCACCACCACGCGCGGAGCTGTAGGCGTCAAGTCGACTGCCACGCCGTTGCCTGCGGTGCATCCACGCGCCAAGACGCCAAGGAGTGCGCCGCCTCAGTGACAAACCACGGTGTGCGGATCGACCTATCCTTCACACCAGATCGCGGTACGCGGTAAGTAGGTCAGGGGTTGCCATCCGGGTGCTTCGAAGGTGCGCTGCGCCGGCACATCCGGAGGCGGCTTCGTGAAGGCGTACTTGACGATCTGCTGCAGCTCAACCGGTACCAGCGCGCGACTGGCGGAGTCAGCGTTCTTCTCGCTGGGACGAAGACGCGTCACCGCGCACACCTGCTGGATCACCGACAGTCCATTCGCAATTTCGACAAAGGCCGTGGACACGTGCACGGTGGCGATCGTCGACAGTTGACGAGGCAGTCGATCTGGGCGACTGAGTTCGAGATCCATCTTCCGCAGCTGTGCGGTCGCGCTGTCCAGATAGAAGGCGCCGTTGACATCGGGTGAGTTCAGCTTGTCGTCCGCGCGAACGTCCAGGCGCAGCCACGTCTCTTCGCCCGAGGCAGTCGTATGCGGTGTGGCGCCGCCGTAGAAGAAGCAGTGGCTGCGGGCAAAATCGTCGTCCGCCAGATCCAGAATGGTCGGGATGCCCATGGTGTGCAGGCCGCCACGCCGATGCACAACTTCACCCGCGCGATACTCCGAGCGGGTCTGGCTCGGGAACGATGTTACATCGACACGTTCCACAAACATCGCTTCGTCCCGCAGGTCGCCCAGTGCGCGCGCCTGGATGCGAACGAACGGATACTGCGACGCCAACAGCCGATAGCGATCGGCGTTCTCCCGCAGCAACGAGACGAGTGTGAAGACGTCAGGATCGCGTATCGCGTCCGGTGGCCCAGGGTTTGCGCAACTCGCCGCAGCCGTCACCCGTATCCGCGACAATTGTTGCGGTACGCTAGAGAGCCGCACGTCCAGCACCGTTGGCGCGCCGGCCGTGAGGGTCACCTGCGACCGAAACGGGACGAAACCCAAACGACGCACCAACACGTCGTAGCGGCCGGGAGCGAGTGTCGGCAACGTGAGACGACCGCGCCCGTCGGTGAACCGTTCGAGATTCACCTGGGCCAAACTGACCACCGCGTACGCCAATGGCGCGTCGGTTCGCGCGTCGACCACGGATACCAGCAGCGTGGCCAGATCCGGGCGCTCCTGGGACGAGGCGGGGGCGGCAAGTGCGGCCGCAAGCAGCAGTGCACAAGGAACACGCATCACCCAGTATGGCCTCCCGTCAACGCGCGTGCCACATTCTCTTGGCTCCACCCACCTTCTTTCTGAAGAACCGCCGATGACTATCACTCGTGTGTCGCTCCCGTCCGCGCTCGCCCGCTTCAGCGTCGCGATCGCCGTCACCACGCTGTCGTTTGCCGATCTGTCGGCGCAGCCGAGTTCCGCAGCAACGACCGCATCGACGCCTTCCACGCCGAGAACCACTGGCGCGCGCAAAGTTCTCAATCTCGAAGACTACGGACGCTGGAATCGC
This sequence comes from Gemmatimonas sp., assembly GCA_040080315.1. Taxonomy (GTDB): domain Bacteria; phylum Gemmatimonadota; class Gemmatimonadetes; order Gemmatimonadales; family Gemmatimonadaceae; genus Gemmatimonas. The sequence goes on along the minus strand of JBEBIR010000056.1, from coordinate 10,297 downwards.
ATCAACTCGGCGTCCATTTCGAACGACGGCAAATGGACCACATTCACCTACACGCCCAACGACGGCGAGCCGACACTGCATGTCAAGGCGCTTGATGGCGACAAACAGTACACCAGCTCCCTCGGCACCGCCGCCGGTGGCGCTGGGCGAGGTGGTGGCGGCGGTCGCGGCGGCGGTGGTGGAAACGCCCCACAGTTCTCCGACGATTCGCGTTGGATCACCTATTTCGTCAATCCGCCGGATCGTTCCGCCGGCCGTGGCGGACGAGGTGCGGGTGCACCGCCGGCGGCGGGTCGCGGCGCCCCGCCAACTCCAGTCACGCCCGGCCGTCTCGAGCTGCTGAACGTGGCGACTGGCGAGAAGACGTCGGTGCCGAATGCGAGTTCTTGGAAGTTCTCCACCGGATCGAAGTGGCTGGCGACACGATTGAACAAGGTGCCGACCGACGCCAAGCACAACGGCGCCGATCTCATCGTCCGCGATCTCGCGACGGGTGTCAACCGTCTCATCGGTAGTGTCAATCAATTCGAGTTCGACAACGCCGGGAAACTGTTGGCCTACACTGTAGACGCGGCGGACCGACTGGGCAACGGTGTATACCTGCTCGACCCGGCGACCGGTGACACGCGGCAGTTGGACGCGGCCTCGGCCGACTACGATCAACTTGCGTGGAGCACGGAAGGCGCGCATCTGGCCGTGCTTCGCGGCGACAAGCCCAAGGACATGAAGCAGAAGCTCAACGTGCTGCTCACCTGGAGTGGACTTGGCTCCGGCAACGTGAAAGCGTTGGTGTTCGATCCCGGCACGGCGACGGCATTCCCGAAGAGCATGGTGGTGAGTGAGTACACCGCGCCGCGCTGGAGCAAGGACGCGTCGCGCATTTTTGTCGGCATCAAGGAGCAGGAGACTGAGATCGCCCCGGCCGACTCGATCAAAGCCAATGTGGACGTGTGGCACTGGAAAGACGCGCAGCCGCAATCACAACAGATTGTGCAGATCCAGCAACTGCGTCGCGCCACGTATCCGGCGGTGTTCTTCGTGGCAACGGGCAAGTTCGTACGCCTTGGCGACGACAGCATGCGCACGGTCGCCATGGCGGCCAATTCCAGCGTCGGCGTGGGCCGTAACGACGCGGCCTACCGCGGCGAAGTGGCGTGGGGTGGCAGTCGCGCCGATCTGTACCGCGTGGATGCCACCAGTGGCGCGCGCACACTCATCGACAAGGGACTGTCACGCACCTATGGCACGTCGCCGGACTCGAAGTGGTTCCTGTATCTGAAGAACAGGCAGCTGCGAGCATTCAATCTGGAAACGGCCAACTCCGTGCTCATCGACGCGTCGCAAGTGGTCGGCAAGAGTTTTGTGAACGACGATGACGATCACGCGTACGAGAAGCCCATCTGGGGTGTTGGCGGGTGGTCGAAAGATGGAAAGTCCGTCCTGCTGTACGACAAGTTTGATGTGTGGCAGGCACCGCTGGATGGCGGGAAGGCGACGAATCTCACCAACGGCGTTGGCCGAGCGCAGAGCATCCAGTTTCGCGTCGTGCGCTTTGATGCGCCGGGCGCCGGTGGCCGCGGTGGTCGCGGCGGTGGCGGTGGTGGTGCAGACACTGAGGAAGACGGCGTTGACCTGGGGAAGCCGGTCACGTTGTCAGCGTACGGCGATCGCACGAAAAAGTCGGGGTACTGGAAAGTGACGCCGGGCCAGACACCCACGCCAATCATCTGGGCCGACAAGAACATCGGCGGCGTGTCGAAGGCGGTATCGGCGGACCGCATCATCTTCACCCAGCAGTCCTTTGATGAATTCCCCGACTACTGGACCTCGAGCACGTCGTTCACGTCGCCTCGGCGATTCACCGATGCCAACCCGTTGCTGGGCGAGTACACGTGGGCCAGCAAGAAAATTCTGATTGACTACACGACGTCGAAGGGACAGAAGCTGCAGGGCACGTTGATGCTGCCGCCGGACTATCAACCCGGCAAGCGCTACCCGATGCTGGTCTCGTTCTACGAGATCATGTCCAACACGCACAACAATTTCTCCACGCCGGGGTACAGCAACAGTCCGCAGCTGTCGACATACGCCAGCAACGGGTATCTCGTGTTCCAACCGGACATGGTGTACGAAATCGGCAAACCCGGTTCGTCGGCCGTCGACTGCATGACGAGCGCCGTGAAGAAGGTGATCGAGCTGGGATACGCCGATCCCAAGCGCATTGGCCTGCACGGGCACAGTTGGAGTGGCTACCAGTCGTCGTACATCGTGACCCAGACCGACCTGTTTGCGGCCGTCGTCACGGGTGCACCACCCACGAATCTCATCAGCTTTTACAATGAGCTGTACAAGAGTTCGGGAACGGTGCAACAAGGCATCACCACGGTGGGCCAGGTTCGGATGGGCGCCAATGTGACTCCGTGGAACGCGCACGATTTGTACGAGGATCAGTCGCCCATTTTTCACGTACGCAACATCAAGACACCGCTGATGATTCTGCACGGGATGGAAGACGGTGCAGTGGACTACGTGGAGGGGTTGCAGTTCTTCAACGCGGCCCGACAGAACGGGAAGCAGGTGATCCTGTTGGCGTATCCGGGTGAAGCGCACAATCTGACCAATCGGGACAACCAGAAGGACTTCACCATTCGGATGAAGCAGTTTTTCGATCACTACCTGATGGACAAGCCGGCGCCCAAGTGGATGACGGATGGGCTCAGTCAGGTGAACAAGGGCGGAGCGGTTCGGTAGTGTCCCGGAACAGCCTCCACGGATACCAACGGATTGCTGAACTGCGATCACGCGGATGCGTCAGGTACGAGTTGTGGTCTCCGTGTTCATCCAGCTGGTAATCCGTTTGTATCCGTGGAGGCTGTTTGCCACACCAGAAGACGTGGAGAAAGTAGTTCCCCTACTCATTCGGAGTCGCACCTTGCGAGTTACCATCGTACCCGTCGTCCTGACCCTTGCCGTCTTCTCCGCCGCGCAGTCCGTCTCGGCACAGCCAGTGCCGTCGAGTGCCGCGCCGATCTTTGCAAACGGCATGGCGCAGGTGGTTCCCGCGTTTCAGGATACGGCGAAGTGGATTCGCCATGATCTCTGGGTCGAGACCGACTTCGACTCCGATCGTGATGGTAGACGGGACCGCGTGCACGTGGACGTCACGCGCCCGGGGCAGACCAACACGGACGGGCTCAAGGTGCCAATTCTCTACAGCTCGAGTCCTTACTTTTCCGGCACATCAAGCGGCAACACTTTTTGGGACGTGAAGCAAGAGCTTGGCGTTCCATCACCCAGGCGCACGCCGCTCACAGCCCCGCCCCACCGGCCCGATCGGCGTCGCATCTCCAATGCGTTGGTGAACGAGTGGGTGCCGCGCGGGTTCGCGGTGGTGCATTCCGAAGCAACCGGCACCGGACTGTCGCAGGGCTGTGCCACGGTTGGCGACTATCCCGAACGCGCACCCATGAAATTCGTGATCGACTGGCTGAACGGCCGGGCGAAAGGCTACACGACACCAACGGGCAACGAAGAAGTGGGCGCGACGAATTGGTCTACCGGCAAAGTCGGCATGATTGGCACCTCGTACGAGGGCACGCTGCCACTCGCCGCGGCGACATCGGGTGTGAAGGGGCTCGAGGTCGTCGTGCCGGTCTCGCCCAACACCTCGTACTACCACTACTATCGTGCCAATGGCCTCGTGCGCTCACCCGGCGGCTATCTGGGTGAAGACGTGGACGTACTGTACGACTTTATCGTCAGTGGCGAGCCGAGCGTGCGCGCCAAGTGCGACACCATTTGGCGTGACGGTATCATGGCCGGCCCCAAAGGGCAGGATCGTGCGACTGGCGACTTCAACAAGTTCTGGGCTGCGCGCGATTTGTTGCCGCTCGTAAAGAACATCAAAGCCGCCGTGTTGCTGGCCCACGGATTGAACGACTACAACGTCACGCCCGATCACAGTGTGCGTATCTACAACGAGATGAAGGCGCGCGGGCTGCCGGTGTCGATCTACCTGCATCAGGGCGGACACGGCGGCAATCCGCCGGCCGACATGCTGAACCGCTGGTTCAGTCACTACCTGTACGGCGTGGACAACGGCGTCAAGAACGATGCACCCGCATGGATTGTGCAGGACGCGAGTGCGCAGGCACCGGGAATCACGGCAACCCCAGGTCGACGGGTGATTGTTCCCGCCAAACCGTTTGCATCATTTCCGGTGCCGGGTTCTGTGTCCGTGACGCTGCGCCCAACCACCGGTGGGTCGGGAATTGGCGGGCTGTCGTTCGCCGCGAGCGGGTCTGGCACCGAGAAGTTGGTGGACGATGTCGCGTTCAGCGGCAGCGCGCTCGCCAGCGCGACGCAGTCTCCGAATCGCTTGTTGTATGCCACGCCCGTGCTGACCGACACCGTGCATATCTCCGGCACCGCGCGCGTGACATTGCGCGTGTCATCAAGTGTGCCGGCCGCCAACCTGAGCGTGTGGCTGGTGATGTTGCCGTACGATTCGGCGCGCGCCGGATCGCAGAGCCACGTGGGCAGCATCTCGCACGGGTGGGCCGACATTCAAAATGCGAAATCGCTCAAGAAGGGTGGCGTATACGCATCCACCAAGAAGGGCACGCCACTCAAACCGGGGAAATTTTACGATCTCACATTCGACCTTGAGCCTGACGATGAATTCGTTCCTGCCGGCAAGCAGCTTGCGGTGATGATCATGTCGAGCGATCGCGAGTTCACGCTGTGGCCCAAACCGGGTGCGGAGCTCACCATCGATCTTGCCAAGTCGTCGTTCATGATACCGGTGGTTGGCGGTATCGGGGCGCTACAGAAAGCGGGGATGCGGTAACCATTTTCGCAGCGACCTCCTGGTAGTCCGCGCTGACCGTTCGTCACGCATCACCCCGGCGCCAACTTCGCCCGCAACTCCGCCACGCGGGCCTTCACCGTGCGCACCGTCGCTGCTTGCTCTGGCTCCGGAGTCGTCCAATCCGCGAGAAACGCCTCGTAATATCGCAAGGCACCACGTGCATCGCCTTTGGCATCCAACAACTCAGCGAGCCGACGCTTGGCTGCAGGCAGATAGATGCCATCGCCGGCGCCCTCGGATGGTGTTGCGATCGTACGCTCCAACCACGTGATCGCCGAGTCGGCTCGGCCGGCGCGCTCATGCAGCATCGCCATGAGGAACGCTTCCTTGTCGGGCGACGCGCGCTCGGCGACCGCGAGCCGCAGTTGCGTCGTTCCGTCGTCAATCCGCTTGGAGGCGATCGCGACGTACGCATTGGCGATCGCATTGTCGTGGGCGCGCATCATGGCGCTGGACGACTGGTCGCGAGCGAATCCCTCGCGGGCAAGGTGCGCTGACACCGAATCGTCGGCGAAGGCGGCGGCACGCATGATACCCATCCAAGGCCTCTGCAACGGCGCGCTCGCCGCAACAACGGCCGGTGCCGACGCGCGACGAAGCAATGCGCGCGCCTGCGCCGCATTGCCATCCCAGAAGACCGCGACCAGCGCAGAGTCGGCGATCGTCCACATGGAAGCAGTTCCATTTGCGTCCTCTGAGAACTGCAGCGCGTACAAGGCCGCCAGATTCGCCATCGCCTCGCGAGGCCGTCCTCGGCGCGCGGCGAGATCGCTGAGCCATCCTCTCGCGATCTGCGCCTGACTTCGCGACGACGGTGCGCGAATCACCCCTCGGGCCTCTGCCGCGGCACTATCCAACCACCCTTTGGCATAGGCCGCACTTGCGCGCGCAGACCACAAATCCCGATGGCCTGGCAACTTTGCGGCGAATGCCGTCACGGCACTGTCGACCCCGGCTGTGTCGCGAAGTATCGACAACGCCGCCACGAGGTTCGAATGGTTGCTGCCCGTCGCACTCGGCACCGTCACTGAGCGACGCAATGCGGCCGCGGCGTCTTCGTACCGACGCAAAGAGAGGTACGTGACCGAGAGGTTGTTCAGAGCCGTGGAATTCGTGGAGTCACGACTGAGAACCTCCCCGTACGCGGCGATGGCCTTGGTCAGATCGGTCTCAGGGCCGCGTGTGTAGTAGTACGCCTCCGTAAACGCGCGCTCCTCGTCACTCAACCGATCGCGAAAGCGCATGGCCGTTCGCACCGCCACCTCGGCGCGCGCCGTCCCGCGGCCGCTGTTGTTCAGTATCACCGCAAGGCGACGCCACGCCATGGCAAACGTGGAATCGAGTGCGACGGCCTCCTCAAGCAACTGCAGCGCTCGCTCGTCGTTCCCCGTGGTGCCTTGCAGTTGTGTCGCCTCTACATACTTGCGCAGCGCTGGCAGGGACGCGGTCGTCACGCGCTCCAACGGCGATGTCCGGCGAATGCCCTTGAGTGACTCGCCAACGCGCTCGCGAATACTCCGCGAAAGCTCACCAACCGCGGTCACCAGCGCGCCTTCACTCTGCGCTGTTTCGCGAAAGGTGGCCAGTTCCAGCCCATCGAGTGACGACACCAGGCGCGCCGAAATCACGTAGCTGGTGCCGAGTCGCACGATCTCGCCGTCGACAATCGCGCGCGCACCCTCTCGCGTCGCGATCTCACGGGCCAGCGGGAAGTACACGACGCTTTCGCGCGACCGTTGCATCCGATCCAGGATATCGCGAACCGTGGCGCGCGTGAGCACCGCAAGATTCGCTGACTGCGCCAGATCGGTGCGCAGGGCTTCGGCGACGGTGGTGCCAATGAGGGAATCGTTCTGTGGCGGGCGGAAGTCCGCCACCACGATTGTTTCGCGATCGCCGAACGACCCCTTGCCCATGAGCGACGCCGCTGGGCCGATACCGAGCGCGCGTGTGGTCACGAAGCCCGTCACGAGCAGCACCAGTGACCCGATCGCGATCGCACCCATGCGCCACGTGCGTGTCCACGACACGTGCGTGCTGGCCTTGATCGCCATCGTGGCCATCGTGCCGGCTGGCACCATACTCCCGCCGGGTGTCAGTGTCGGCGTCGCGTTTGCCGCGCGTCCGGCAGTGCGCTGCACCCACCACGTACCAACGACGGCTGGAAGCCCCGCCAACACGATGCCGACGGCAGCAGACAGCGCCCAACTCGGCAATCCTATGTACTCGGTCGCCGCCCACGCGGCCCCGACGACGAGGACCGCGATGCCGCCCCAGATGGCGAGGGCGCGACCGAGTTGCAGACGGGGTCCGGCCAGACGAGGCGCGCCCGACGTACCACCGCCGGTGTACACGGCATCGAGTTGACGCACCACGGCGCTGGCATCTGCCGGACGGGCATTGGGATCTTTCGCCAGGCACTGCATGATGAGCGCTGCCAATTCCGCGGGAACGGCTGGCTGCAACTCCATCACGTTGCGCGGCACCTCACTCAGGTGAGCAGCCAATACACGCGCGGGCGTATGACCCGCGAACATTTGCTGACCTGCGAGCAGCTCGTAGGCCATCGCACCAAACGCGTACAGGTCGGCCCGATGATCGAGATTGGGATCGGCGGCCACCTGTTCTGGCGCCATGTAGGCGGGCGTCCCGATCGCCATGCCGGCTTGCGTGAGCGCCGTCGTGTTGCCGCTCGCGCGCGAGGCCGAGATGGCCTTCGCGATGCCGAAATCAGTGACGGTAGCACTGCCACCGGACAGCAGCACGTTGTCGGGCTTGATGTCACGATGCACGATGCCCTGTCCATGCGCGTACGCGAGCGCACGCGCGACGTCGCGCAAAATACCCATCGCCTCGTCCATCGGAACGGCCCCGCGCTGCAGGCGTTGTCGCAACGACTCGCCCGCAACATACGGCATCGAGAACCACGGCAATCCATTGGCGTCGCCGGACGCCAGAACCGGTACGACGTGTGGATGCTGCAGCTTCGCGGCCATCAGCACTTCTCGCTTGAAGCGCTCCACGCTCAAGCCTTCCAGCAATTCCGGCGCCAGTACCTTCACCACGACGCGTCGATCGAGCGACGGCTCGTACGCGAGATACGTACGCGACATGCCACCGCCCCCGAGCTCGGACTCGAAGGTGTACGTGTCGCCGAACGCCTGTTCGAGGCGGGCGCGGAAGGGGTCAGCCATGATTTCTCACAGAGGATATGATAGCTCCTGAAGCGCGTTACCGCCCTGAGGGCGTGGCAGGTGCTGGCGTCCCGCGCGATTCGGCGGAAGTTTGACAGCTGCCACAGCAGCCGCGGTTTCCTCCCCCAGAACGCCCCCCAATGCCCCGACGTCTCGCAGTCAGCGCCCTCGCATGCACCGTGGTCTTCGCATCGTTGGTCGGTGCGCAAGCACGTCCAACGACCAACACCATGCCCCCCGAGCCCGAACGCGAACTGGCCCGATCGATCTTCAAGGAGATGGTGGAGACCAAGACCGGCTACACCACCGGCGCCACGACGCCCTTGGTTGAAGCCGTCGCGAATCGTCTGCGTGCCGCGGGATTTCCGGCGGCCGACATTTTCGTCGGCGGTGCCGCGCCCAACAAAGCGAACCTCGTGGTTCGCTACCGTGGGTCGGCCAAGCGTCGGCCCATTCTCCTGCTCGCCCATACCGACGTTGTGGAGGCGAAGCGCGAGGACTGGAGCATCGACCCGTTCACGTTCACCGAGAAGGATGGATTCTTCTATGGGCGCGGAACCGGTGATGACAAGGCGCAGGCGGCGGTTTGGATCGCCAACCTGATTCGCTACAAGCGCGAGAACTTCGTGCCGGACCGGGACATCATCGTCGCGCTGACCGCCGACGAGGAAGGCGGCGGACCGTACAACGGCGTGGAGTGGCTGCTCAAGAACAAGCGTGAGCTCATTGATGCCGAACTTAGTATCAACGAAGGCGGGTGGGGCGAATCCGAGAAGGGTGTGCGCATTTCGAACAACATCCAGGTGTCCGAGAAGTACGTTGTCAACTATCGACTGGAAGTCCTCAACAAGGGTGGACACAGTTCGTTGCCCGTGGCCAACAACGCCATTTATCATCTTGCGGGCGCGCTCGATAAGCTCTCGCGTTTCACATTCCCACTCAAGACCAACGACGTCACGCGCGAGTATTTTCGCGCCATGTCCGGTATCGAGAAGGGTGTCGTGCGCGCGGATCTGGCCAAGGTGACTACGGGGGACCTCGCGGCCATGCAGCGAATCGCACGCGGTTCAACGTCATGGAACGCGACCCTGCGCACGACCTGCGTTGCCACGACGCTCGAAGGCGGACATGCCAAGAACGCGCTCCCCCAGCTTGCCGCAGCCACCGTGAACTGTCGAGTACTGCCGGAGGAGAAGGTCGACTACGTCACGCAGTCGTTACGGCGCCTCATCAACGACACCGCAGTCAAGGTGGTGCTGGATGGGACGCCACGATCCGCTCCGGCCTCACCAATGCGCGACGATGTCATGGGTGCCGTGCGGTCGCTCACCACCAGCATGTGGCCCGGTGTGCCGGCGGTGCCGATGATGGTGATGGGCGCAACCGACGGCATGTACCTGCGCGCAGCCGGTATCCCCACCTACGGTGTGCAAGGCTTCTTCTACGATCGCGATGACATCCGTTTTCACGGACGCGACGAACGGCTCAAGGTGCAGTCGTTCTACGAAGGACAGGCATTCCTGTATGAGCTGGTGAAGCGACTGACCAGCGGCACGCCAGGCGTTTGACGGCATTCACACTCACGCTCCCTTGTCGGAGGTTCGATGTCTGATCGTCGCTCCCGTCGCGAATTCATGGGTCTTTCCGTCGCCGGCGCCGCCACCGTGCTCACACCCTCGTGGGTTCGGGCTGCGCGCGTTGGGTCACTGCCCTCGGCGACCGTCGATCCAGACTTGGTGGTGCACAACGCCAAGGTCTACACGATGGACGCGACCACTCCGCGCGCCGAGGCGTTCGCAGTCAGCGGTAGCCACTTCGTGGCCATCGGGACGTCAGCGGCGATGAAGGGATTGGCGGGCCCGCGCACGCAGGTGATTGATGCGAAAGGAATGACCGTCGTGCCGGGGTTCATCGACACGCACAACCACGCCGGTGGGACTACGCTGCTGTACGAAGTCCTGGTGGGCAATCCGTTCGAAGTGGAGTTCGTCTCCATCCAGAGCATCATCGACAAGCTGCGCGAGCGCGCACAGCAAACTCCGCCCGGTACGTGGGTGTCCGGATTCTTCCACGACGATACGAAGCTCAAGGACAAGCGCCAGCTCACACGGCAGGATCTGGACAAGGTCAGCACCGAGCACCCGGTGGTGGTGCGTCATCGCGGCGGACACACGGCGTTCTACAACAGCAAGGCGTTCGAGTTGGCCAAGGTTACGAGTGGCACGCCGGCGCC
>JBEBIR010000562.1:0-2942 GCA_040080315.1 Gemmatimonas sp. | reverse complement strand
TCCATTTACCGCCAATGGCACGAGCACGCTGTTCTATCATCAGTCCAGCGAAGCGTTGGCGCGGCCGGTACAGTCGGCACTGGTGGCGAGTTTTGGTTTGCGCGATCTGGGCGTGCACTATCAGAATCTCGCGGTGGCCCGACCGACCTGGTATCCGTCGGTGCTGACAGAAGGCCTGTTCGTGATGATGCCAGAACAGGAAGCGGCGATGCGCAACCCTGACTTTCTGTTGCGTTATGCGACGGCCATCGCCGACGGCCTGGAATCATATTTTCGCGAACTGAACAAGCCATGAACTCTCAGACGTCTCCCGTCTCCCGTCTTACCGTCTCCAGTCTGCTGGCATTCATGCTGGCGGTTTCGACCATGGAGGCTCAGGTCGATCCGCGCGGCGCGATGCGCACACTGTCCACGCCGCACCTGCGCGTGCATGTGCGCGCCGATCACGAAGCGCTGGGGCGACGTGCAGCGGCCATAGCCGAAATCGCGTACGGCCAGCTGGCGCGCGAGCTCACACCACCCGCTGGTCCGATTGACCTGCTGATCGCGGACAACGTGGACTACAGCAATGGATTCGCGCAGGTGTTTCCGACCAATCGCGTGGTGATCTACGCCGTGCCGCCAGTGGGTTCGACCGAGTTGCGATTCCACGATGACTGGTTGCAGTTGGTCATCACGCATGAGTTGGCGCACATCTTTCACATTGATCGTGCGCGAGGACTCTGGCGCGCGGGGCGCTGGGTCTTTGGACGGAATCCGCTCCTGTTCCCCAATGCGCTCACCCCCAGTTGGGTGAAGGAGGGGTTGGCGGTTCACTATGAGACGCAATTGACGGGCAGTGGTCGGCTGGCGAGCACGGAGTCGCGCACGGTGATGCGCTCGGCCGCGCGCGATGATGTGATCCCACCCATTCGGCGGTGGAGCCTCGCGACCACACAGTTTCCGCTGGGACAAACGGTCTATGGGTACGGCTCGTTGCTGATGGATCGCGCCGCGAATGTGGGCGGAGACTCGAGTATGCGTCGCTTCGTCGACGCGACCGCCTGGTTCCCGATTCCGTTCTTGATCAATCACGCCTCACGCGTTGGATTTGGCGTCCCGTTCTCGACACAGTTTGACATCATGCGTGACTCGGTGCGCGCGCTGGTGGTGGCGATGGATACGTCCGGCGACGGCGCATGGCGCGCTATCACGCACGACGGCTGGTTCGCCGAGTCGCCGCGGTGGCGCTCGCGTGATACACTGATCTGGACTGCCAGCAACGGGCGCGACGTCACGGGACTGTTTCAGGCAGATGTCCGCGTTCCCGGTGTGGTGAAGCGCGTTGCGCGCCGCAACGGACTGGATGTCAACGCGCCGATCGGTCGCGGCGACAGCACTGTGTTTGCGCAGATTGAGTATCGGAATCCGTACGAGGTGCGCAGTGACTTGTACTACGGCGCGGGCTCACACGAGCGTCGCCTGACCAAGGACGCGCGACTGGTGCAGCCCGATGTGCGGTCTGACGGCGCCATCGTCGCGATTCAACTGGCAGCGGGTGCAACGCGACTCGTTCGCGTTGATGTCGCCGGACGCGTGAGTGTCCTGCGCCACGATCACACATGGGCCGACCCACGGTGGTCGCCCGATGGCTCGCGTCTGGCGGCGGTGCAGTTTCTGCCCACTGGCGAGGAACGCATCGTGGTCATGGATTCGGTGGGCGCCGTACAACAGATCGTCACCGGAGCGCGCGCCGTGTTTGCGTCACCGTCGTTCACACCGGACGGTCGACGCCTGGTATGGAGCAGTGACCGCAGCGGTCGCATGCAGCTAGAGACCGCACCGGTTGCTACGCCGAGTTCGCCGACTGATACGGTACGCTGGCGCGAGGCACGCGCGGATGTGCGTGTGGCGAGTCGGGTGACAACCGGGGTGTATCAGCCGAGTGTGTCGCCCGATGGCAAAATGGTGGCGGCATTGCGCTATCGCGCCAAGGGGTTCGTGGTATCCGTGGCGTCGCTTGATACCACGGGTCCAATGGCGCGCAACAGTTGGTATGCATCGGTGAATCCCGTGCGCGCGACGCCTGACACGTCGGTCCTTCGCGCCGGCGAGTACGGACGTTACCAAGTGATTCGGCAGTTGCTGCCACGGTACTGGTTTCCGGAGATCGGCACGGGGCGGACGGGTCAGTCAACGTTCGGCGTGTCCTCAAGCGCCAGTGACATTCTCGCGCGCCATATCTGGGTAGCGACCGTGCTCGTCGACCCGAATCGCGGTGAGACTGACGCGTCGGCAGCCTATCGCTTTCGAGGTCTGGGTGTGCCGGTGCTCGATCTGTCGTGGTCGCAGTCCTGGGATGCCACGTTTCGCGTGACGGATACCGCGGGTGCGACCCTGGGATTTGTGGCACGGCGTCGTCGTTTCAGTACGCTGGCCAGTTCGTGGTCGGTGCCACGCATTCGTTCATCCATCAGCGGTACGCTTGGGCTTCAGTACGAGACGCGGCAGTTCTCATCGGACGTGGACTCCCTGCTCGGTCCACCGAATGCGCTGACGCGTCGCGGCACGGGTTATCCAAGCGTCTTCACCAGCGCGTCGATCAACACGACGCGACGCGGCGGACGCGGTATCTCGATGGAGGAAGGTGTGGTGCTGTCGGCGTCGAGCAACTACCGCTGGCGCGAGGACGCTCCTTCGACCACCGGTGCGTGGCGCCACAGTGGCACCGTGCGCGCCTATGTGCCACTGGATTTGCCGGGGTTTTCGCGTCACGTGCTGATGACGCGCATCTCGGCGGCTGTCGTTGGCGACAACTCACCAACGGAACTCAGTGTTGGCGGCGTGAGCGGTGTGAGCGCGGAATTGATACCAGGGTTCGCTATCGGCGATCCGGGCCGCACGTTTCCAGTGCGCGGCGTAGCGCCCGGCGTGCAACGCGGTGCGCGTGCCATCGGCGGCAG